>JABDIW010000402.1 GCA_013003515.1 Acidimicrobiia bacterium | reverse complement strand
GTTTTGCCTCGTCGGGCGCCGACACCGGCATTCTGATCACCGACAAGTTCAGCCCCTATGCCGTGTACGACAAGGAGCGTCGGAACCCCAAGACCCGGTTCCTGACCAGGGAGCGAATCCAGGCGTTTGTCGACGCGATGGGCATCTCCTGACGCGTCGGGAATTCACTCTGAGTTCACCTCCGGGTCGGCTCGAGGTCACAGCTCCTTCGTAGCGTTCTGCCTGATCACCACTTCAGTGGTGGCGGCGCCAGGCCCGGAGCCTGGTTCAACCGACGTACGGAGGGCTGGAATGTCTCGTGAGTTTTGGCGGCTTGGTGCCGTTGCTCTGGCGATCGCGCTGGTGGCCACCGCCTGTGGTGGTGACGAGTCGGGCGATTCCACCGCAGCTACCACCACATCAGGATCGACAACCACCACCCAGCCGGCCGCGTCCGGCGTAGACAGCTGGGGGTATGACCTGGTCGATCCATTGGACGTCGGTTCCGGTGACATCGGCATCGCTGGCTCGTCCACGGTCTTCCCGTTGTCGGTTGCTGTGATCGCGCAGTGGCAGGACGAGGGTGGTCCTCAGTACTCGATCGACTCGATCGGTTCCGGCGGTGGTTTCGAGCGGTTCTGCGTCGAGGGTGCCTCCGACATCTCGAATGCATCCCGGGCGATCAAGGAATCCGAGGTCGAGTCGTGCGGTGGCATAGGCCGAACCCCGATCGAGATTCGGGTCGGCTCCGACGCCCTGACCGCAGTGGTCTCGAAGGGCAACACGTTCGCCTCCAGCCTCACCCTCGAGCAATTGGCGACGGCGTTCTCGCTGCCTGCCGGCTCGACCTGGGCCGATGTGGATCCGGCCTTCCCCCCTCACCCGCTCGCGTCCTACTCACCTGGGGCGGACTCGGGCACATTCGACTACTTCAACGAGGTGGTGTTCGACGAGGCCGAGCCGTCGCCGATCTTGTCGTCGGGCGCCAACATCGTCGGCGAAGACGACAACATCACCGTCCGCGGTGTCGCCGACGACGGCTGCGCCGAGGGTGACACCACGACGACGTGTGCAATCGGGTTCTTCGGATTCGCCTTCTTCCAGGCCAACGCCGGTGACCTCACGGCCGTTGCGGTTGGCGGCGTGGCTCCGGGAGCCGACACGGTCAACGACGGTTCGTATCCGATTTCCCGTCCGTTGTTCATGTACACGGATGCCGGGATCGTCGCAGACAAGCCCCAGGTGGGTGAGTTCATCCTGTACTACCTGCAGAACGTCAACTCGCTGATCGGCGAGGTCGGGTACTTCCCGGCTCCTGACGCCCAGTTGCAGGGAGCGGCGGACGCGATCGCCGCTGCGCTCGGCTTGTAGGGTCCAGGCGGCGCGGTGTTCAAGCTGGTTCCGGCCGTGGCCGGAACCGCCGCGGTGATGAGGAGGGTGGAGTGACGCCTCGCGTCGATGACACCGACATGGCGACACAGCTTCGGACAACGAAGCGGCCCCTGGAGCGCGCCGTCGTCGTCTCGCTCTTTCTCGCCGGTGCGATCTCGATTGCTGTCACGCTCGGGATCCTGTGGGAGCTGGGCAAGGAGGCGCTGCTCTTCTTCCAGGACGAAGTGGTCTCCATCGGAGACTTCTTCACGACGACGGTATGGCAACCACAGGCCGGGTCGTTCGGCATCTGGCCGCTCATCCTCGGCACCCTCTACATCACGGTCATTGCCCTGGTTGTGGCGGTGCCGGTCGGCCTGTCGGCGGCCATCTACCTCTCTGAGTACGCCAGCCCCCGTGTGCGTGGCATCCTCAAGCCGGCGCTCGAGGTCCTGGTCGGAATCCCCACGGTCGTGTTCGGGTTCTTCGCTCTCACCTTCATCACGCCTCTGTTGAGGGGGGTGTTCGGGGTGAACACCGTCGGGTTCTTCAACGTACTGTCGGCCGGGCTCGTCGTCGGTTTGCTGATCGTGCCGTTGATCAGCTCACTCGCCGAGGACGCCATGGCAGCCGTTCCCGATTCCCTCCGTCAGGCGGCGTATGGCCTTGGCGCCTCGAGGCTGGAGGTGGCGCTGCGGGTGGTCGTCCCGGCGGCGCTGTCCGGGATTGCGGCTGGAGTCGTCATCGCCATGTCCCGCGCCGTCGGCGAGACGATGGTCGTGACGCTGGCTGCCGGTGCCTCTCCACGGAACTTCGATCTCGGCACCGATTCGCTGTTCGGGACGATTCTGAACCCGTTCGAGGGGGCCCAGACCATTACGGGATACATCGTCATCACCGCCAGCGGCGACATCAGTTACGACACCATCGACTACAACTCGATCTTCGCCCTGGGGCTGACTCTCTTCATCATGACCCTGACCCTCAACTCGCTGAGCCGCCGCATCGTGAAGCGATTCCGCCAGGAGTACGACTGATGACTGTCCAAGCTCCTGAACGTCCCGACGTAGGGTTCTTCCCGACGGACGAGGAGTACGTCGAGCTTCTCGACAAGCGCACGCGCCGGGGTGCTGTCGTCCGCACAGGCTTCCTCGCGCTGCTGTCGGTCGCGGTTCTCGGCCTGGTCATCCTGTTGGTGACGATCGTCGATGACTCGTTCGGTCTGGTGGCGGTGGTCAACCAGAACGAGCCAGAAGCGGTCGTCGCAGCCGCCGGCTACGACCCGGCAACGACCGCGTTGTCGGATCTGAGCAAGGAGGACCTGGTCACCTCGCTCCAGGGAACCATCAGCAATGGGGTCGGCCGCCGTCTCGAGCGCGAGCAACGCTTCTTCGAGGATCGGCTGGTGTTCGAATCTCAGGCCAAGTGGGACGAGGTGTGCGCCTCGGACGAACCGCCCTCCGGATGCACAGGAGGGGCCCGGGACACATCCAGCGTGCTGCTTCTCGTCGAGGAACGGGTGATCCAACCCGACGTCGTCGCGGTGAACGGGATGATCCCCTCGGTGTTGGACGGTCAGGGCTTCCGCGACCGCATCGAGAGTGAGTTCATCACGGTGCCGGAGAAGTACCCCGACTACACGTTCGACCAGGTCCGGTTCCAGTGGCGGGCATGGCTGAGCTGGAAGTTCATCACCAGTCCTTCCAGTTCAACGCCCGAGATCGCCGGCATCTCGACCGCCATCCTCGGCTCGGTGTGGCTCGTCCTCATCGCAGTGCTCTTCGCCGTTCCCGTCGGCGTCGGTGCCGCCATCTACCTCGAGGAGTTCGCCCGGCCCAATCGCATCAACGACATCATCCAGACCAACATCAACAACCTCGCCGGCGTCCCCTCGATCATCTACGGCATGCTCGGGCTGGCCGTGTTCGTCCGTGTGCTGGAACCGATCACATCCGGTTCGCTGTTCGGCGACTTCGCCCCGAACGGCCGAACGGTGATGTCCGCCGGGTTGACCCTGGGCCTCATGTCGCTGCCCGTCGTGATCATCAGTTCCCAAGAAGCGCTCCGCGCCGTCCCGAACTCCCTTCGCCAGGCCGGTATGGGGCTCGGCGCAACGAGGTGGCAGACGGTGCGTAGCCAGGTGCTGCCGGTTGCGATCCCGGGCATCATGACCGGGACGATCCTCGCCGTCGCCCGTGCCATCGGGGAGACAGCGCCGCTGATCCTGGTGGGAGCCGCCGGCTTCATCACGGTCAGCCCATCGAGCCCGTTCTCGCAGTTCACTGCGTTGCCCATTCAGATCTTCCAGTGGACGTCGCTGCCGCAACCCGAGTGGCGCAACCTGGCTGCTGCGGCCAGCCTGGTGCTGCTCATCCTGCTGTTGACCCTCAACGCCGCCGCCGTGATCCTTCGCAACCGGTACTCCAGGAGATTGACGTGACAGAACACACCGATACTGACATCGACTCGTCACCCCCCACCGCGGTCCATGGCGCCACGCCGAATGGGGAGGAGCTCGCCGACGACGTCGCCAAGGTCCTCGAGACGCGCGACATGGACGTCTTCTATGGGGATTTCCGTGCGGTCGCAGACGTGTCGATCGGTTTCCGTTTCAACGAGATCAGTGCTCTCATCGGCCCATCCGGGTGCGGTAAGTCGACCGTGTTGCGATCACTGAATCGGATGAACGACCTGATCCCCTCGGCACGTGTCACCGGAGAGGTGCACTATCACGGAGCCAACATCTACGCCGAGGGCGTCGACCCCGTAGAGGTGCGTCGTCGTATCGGCATGGTGTTCCAGAAGCCGAACCCGTTCCCCAAGTCGATCTTCGACAACGTCGCCTGGGGAGTGAAGATCAACGGCTTCAAGGGCTCGAAGGCCGAGCTGGCCGATCACGTCGAGGCGACCCTCCGCCAGGCCGCACTGTGGGACGAGGTCAAGGACAAGCTGTCGGACAGCGGCCTCTCGTTGTCAGGGGGTCAGCAGCAGCGGCTGTGCATCGCCCGGGCCATCGCGACTCAGCCGGACGTCGTGTTGATGGATGAACCGTGCTCGGCGCTCGACCCGATAGCGACCCTTCGTATAGAGGAGCTGATGCTCGAACTCAAGAAGGACTACTCGATCGTCATCGTCACGCACAACATGCAACAGGCTGCTCGCGTGTCCGACCGGACCGCCTTCTTCAACGTTCAGCTGGACGAGAAGGGACAGCGGACGGGCCGCATGATCGAGTTCACCCCCACCGATGTGCTCTTCACGAACCCGGAGCAGCAGGAAACAGAGGATTACATCACGGGACGGTTCGGATGACGGGTACGACTCCAGAGCACGAAGAGATCCGCCACCACTTCGAGGACCAGCTCGATGCGATCCGTCGCGGCGCCGTTCACCTCGGTTCGCTGGTGCTGGAGAACACGAAACGTGCTGGAGATGCCCTGGTCCACAACAGGCTCGACCAGGTCGCCGAGATCGTTCGTGCCGACGATGCGGTGAACGAGCTCTACGAAGAGCTCGAGACCCTGTCGTTCGAGGTCTTGGCTCGGCAGCAGCCTGTAGCCAGAGACCTTCGGTTCCTCGTGGCGATCACCAGGATCCTCTATGAGATCGAGAGAAGCGGTGACCTTGCGGTGAACTGCGCAAAGGCGCTGCAAAGGATGGAAGGCGTCACGCTTCCCCCTGAGGTGACGGGAGCCCTCGAGCGTCTTGTCCACGCGTCTGCGTCGCTGTTCGCCGGGGGTGTCGATGCCCTTGCCGACATGGATGAGACCGCAGGAGCTCGGCTCGACCGCGAGGACGACCTGGTGGATGAGCTGTGTGGCGCGTTCTACACCAGGATCGGAGCACAGAGCGAGATCCTGGGGCTTCCCGTAGCGATCGACCTCTCACGAGTTGGGAGATACCTCGAACGCATTGCCGACCACGCCGTGAACATCGCGGAGAACATCACGTATGTGGTCACCGGCGACTGGCCTCACGAGATCGATGTAGCCCTCGAGCCACGAAACGAGTGACGACGAGGAAGGCTCCGGGGGAGTGCCCCGGAGCCTTCGAGTGGTCGAGCGGATGGCTGTCTATTCGGTGAAGCTGCCGAAGCCGTCTTCCTGGAGCTGGGCGATGAGCGCTTCACCGATCAGCCCGGTCGACTCAAGGCGATCGATGCGGTCGTCCATGAGACCTTCCATCGTCGCGTCGGTGCATCCGGCGTCGGCGGCCCGTTCATCGAGCTGTTCGGCGTCAGTCTCGAACTCGGCGACGAATGCCGGTTCCTCTGCAGCGTTGAGATCGTCGAGTGACAGCTGGTCGAACTCGTCGATGAGATCCTGGATCAGCACGATGGCGTCGTCTGCGATGGTGTCGCAGCTCGCCGAGTCCCCGCCACAAGCAGATGCGGCCAGTGCGAGTGCGCAGAACAGCGCGATTGCCTTCTTCACGGTGAGTGTTCCCCTCCTCGGTTGGCGGTGACCCTACCGACGGTGGTGCCAGACGCCGGTGATCTCCCCGTCCCGGGGTACACTCGGCTCATGTTCAGGAACTTCGGTGCCGGGGAGATCATCCTCATCCTTGTGGTGGTCATGCTTCTCTTTGGCGCAACCAAACTCCCTCAACTCGCCCGTTCGATCGGTGCCTCTGCGAAGGAATTCCGCAAGGGTGTCGAAGAGGGCATCGGCGACGAGGACGACGAACCCGACGCCGACTGATCACTCGGGAACCATGGAGCGGCCCACGCCGTTTCTCTTCTGTCTGATGGGGAAGACGCATGCGTGATGATGTGCCCACATGGGAAGAGGTGGCCCAGCGCCATGGCCGGAAGATCTATAACTTCGCGTACCGGCTCACTGGCAATCCCGACGATTCCGCAGATCTCGTGCAGGAAGTCCTGCTGCGTGTCCGTCGAGGTCTGGAGAACTACCGACCGGGGTCCTTCGACGGCTGGCTGTGGCGCATCACCCGCAACGCCTTCCTCGACGAAGTGCGCAAGCGCAAGCGCCGCCCCACCTCAGAGCTCCCCGAAGACGATCGCCTCGGTCTGGTCGCATCCCCATCACCCGACGAGGTACTTGCCTCGGTCCGTCTGTCCGAGGACGTGCAGGCGGCGCTTCTCAAGCTTCCCTACGAGTTCCGCGAGGCCGTCGTGATGTGTGATGTGGTCGGGCTCACCTACGAGGAGATCAGCGAATCTGTCGAGATCCCCATCGGAACGGTGCGAAGCCGCATCCACCGCGGCCGCAAGATGCTGAGGGAGGTGTTGACGTGGCCGGTGTAGACGGGCACCTCGACGAGCTCCTCTCTGCGTACCTCGACGGTGCCCTGGACGCGGATGAGCTTGCCCATGTCTCCGGGCATCTGGAGGCGTGTCTCGACTGTGTCGCGGAGTTCCGCGACCTCCAGGCGATGAAGCGAGCCGTGCGAACTCTGCCCACCCTGCAGCTTCCCGACCGGATCCTCGACGAGGTCCACGTTGGTGAGCAGCTCTCTGCGTATCTCGATGGTGAGATCGACACCGCCGAGCACACGGTGGTGCTGGCGCATCTCGATCGGTGCTCCCGGTGTCGTGATGAGCTCTACGAGATCGACGCCGCCCGAACCGCGGTCCGCTCCTTGCCCGTGCTCGATCCACCGATTCCACTGATGCCGACGCTGCGCCGCGAGCACCCGAATCACCCGGTGCGGCGTGCCGTGACCTGGGCGGCCAGTGTTGCCGCGGTGGCGGCCCTCGTGGTGGGAGTCACCGTCAACCGTCCCCAGGCAGCGCCGATCGACCTGACGTCGTTTGGCGATCGCCACGTAGCCCGCCAATCGGTGAGCGACGGCATCCAGGTCGTGCCCGCAGTCTTCCCGACCGGGGATGCACCATGAGGCGTCTTGCCGCCCTGATCGCTCTTGCTGTCGCTCTCGTGGTGCTGCCCGCAGCCGGCGCGTTCGCAGACGAGCTCGCCGACTACCTCGAAGCTGCCGAGCAGGCCGACTACTCCGGTCGCCAGCTCGTGGTCACCATCGTGGAGGGATCGACAACCGCCGAGATCTACGACGTCGACCACGGCGGCGGCGTGATGATGGTGGACGACGACACCATCGTCGGGGCGGGCTCGGTGCGCGATGAATCGGAGGGCGTCGAGGTGTCCGAGTGGAACAGTGACACGATGGGGCCGAGGTACAACACGGCTGACCCGACACCCGTGATGCGTCTCGGGCGGGACGCGGTCCAGATCGATGTGTTCGAGGACGAGCTTCTGCGAGCCCGGATGGTCTTCGACACCGAGTCGTCGGCGCCGATGATGACGCAGGTCTTCGATGGGTCAGGGCAGGTGTTTCGTTGGTCGTCGATGCTCGACTTCTCGCCGACGGCCAGCCCGACCATGAAGACGATGGGCCGTGACGCCGAGGTCGAGATCCTCATGACCTCGGCAACGGTGGATCTCCCGCAGTCTGCGGCCGGCTACCTGCGTCAAGACGCCTACGTCGGCCCCAACGACGGTGTGCACGCCTTCTACTCCGATGGGCTCTTCTCGTTCAGTGTCTTCGACCTGAGCGGAGATGTCGATGTCGACGAGTTCGACACCGCTCCCAGGTTCGAAGCCAACGGGTACGAGTACCACCGGTTGGTGACGCCGAGCGACATGTGGGTGAAGTGGGAGCGAGGCGACCACACCTACCTCCTGGTGGGTGACCTGCCTCCCGATCACCTCGAAGACGTGCTCACGGAGCTACCGCGCCCCCAAGGCCTCAACTTCTTCCAGCGGATGTGGAAGGGTCTCTTTGGATGACGTAAGTCATCCAAAGAGACCAATCCCTAGTCCCTAGTCCCTAGCCAGGAGGGCTGATACCGGTAGCTGGTAGCCGGTGGCAGGTAGCTGGTAGCCCGCGTCAGGCGTATCGGCCTAGTTCGCGGCGGGCGATCACCCATTTGTGGACTTCGTCGGGGCCGTCGGCGATGCGGAGGGTTCGGGCAAACGCCCACATGCGGGGGAGCGGGGTGTCCTCGCAGACACCCATGCCACCGTAGGTCTGTATCGCCTTGTCGATCACCCACAGAGCCGTCTCAGGTGCGGCGACCTTGATGGCGGAGATCTCGATGCGTGCCTCGCGGTTGCCGACGGTGTCGATGAGCCACGCCGTCTTGAGGACGAGCAATCTGGCCTGCTCGATGCGGATCCGCGCCTCGGCGATCCACTCCTGGACGACCCCCTGTTCGGCGAGGGTCTTGCCGAAGGCGGTCCTTTGGTGGGCGCGGGTTGCCATGAGATCGAAGGCGCGCTCGGCCATTCCGATCGCCCGCATGCAGTGGTGAACCCGCCCGGGGCCGAGCCGGCCCTGCGAGACCTCGAAGCCGCGGCCGGGACCGAGGATCGTGTTGGCTTGCGGCACCCGCACATCGGTGAAGCGCATGTGCAT
>JABDIW010000016.1 GCA_013003515.1 Acidimicrobiia bacterium | reverse complement strand
GTCTGCGTCGTGTGTTCGATCTTCGTCGCGAGTTCCGCCGTCGCTCTCAAGGACCGGCAGGAAGAGAACCGCGTGCTCGACCTTCGCTCGAAGGTACTCCTCGTGGCGAATCTGGCCGAGCCGGGCGTGTCGCTCGAGCGCGACGTCATCAATCAGCGCTTCGAGCAGAACCTCACCGCAACGGTCGTCACGCTCGAAACGGGTGAGCGCTCGGACGTCGACCCGCTCACGTTCAATCAGCGGGCCGCGACCCAGGACCCGGAGCTGAGCGAGGTCGCACCGCCCAACCCGGCGAAGGTGAGTCGTGTGCCGGACCAGGCGCTCATCTACGAACTCGTCGAGGACGGCGAGGTCGAGCGTCTGATTCTCCCGGTGCAGGGCTACGGTCTCTGGTCGACCATGTACGGATTCATCGCGCTGAGCGGTGATCTGGAGACGGTCGAGGGAATCACCTTCTACGAGCACGGCGAGACGGCCGGCCTGGGTGGGGAGGTCGACAACCCCCGCTGGCAGGCGCTGTGGCCGGGCCGGAAAGCCTTCGACGACGACTGGTATCCGCAGCTCGAGGTGATCAAGGGCAGTGCCGGGCCGCCTTCGACCGATCCGTACCGCGTGGACGGACTGGCGGGGGCGACCCTCACGTCCCGGGGAGTGACCAACCTCCTCGACTTCTGGTTGGGTGAGAACGGCTTCGGTCCGTTCCTGGAACAGTACCGCAGCGAGAGGGGGATCTCATGAACAAGGCCCAGCGTGAGGCCCTGCTGGACCCGCTGCTGAACAACAATCCCATCGCCCTTCAGGTGCTCGGAATCTGTTCGGCGCTCGCCGTGACGACAAAACTGAGCGTCTCGCTGGTGATGAGCGCGGCAGTGCTGTTCGTCCTCGTCGGATCGAACGTGGCCGTCAGCGCGATCCGAAAGGGATTGCCCGCCAGCATCCGCATCATCGTCGAGCTCACGATCATCGCCTCGTTGGTGATCATCGCCGACCAGATCCTCAAGGCCTTCGTCTACGACATCTGGAAGCAGCTGACGGTGTTCGTGGGCCTGATCATCACGAACTGTATCATCATGGGTCGAGCCGAGGCCTTCGCGATCCAGAACCCGGTCAAGCTGTCGTTCTTCGACGCGGTGGGGAACGCGGCCGGCTACAGCATGATCCTGCTCGCGGTCGCCTTCTTCCGCGAACTCTTCGGTACGGGACGCCTGCTTGGATTCACGATCCTGCAGCCCGTCAACGAGGGTGGCTGGTACGAGCCGAACGGGTTGATGGTGCTCTCGCCCGCGGCGTTCCTCCTCATCGGTGGCTTCATCTGGTTGATCCGGTGGCGCCGTCCGGACCAGAACGAAGTGGAATTCCACACGGGCCATCTGCTCGAGCCCCACGAAATCGGACTACTGAGGTAGAGTCATGCTCCAGCACTACCTGAGCCTCCTGACCACGGCGATCTTCGTCGAAAATCTGGCGCTGGCCTTCTTCCTCGGCATGTGCTCGTTCCTTGCGGTGTCCCGCAAGGTCGACACGGCGATCGGGTTGGGTCTGGCCGTGATCTTCGTTCTCGGGATCACGACTCCCCTGAACCAGCTCATCAACGCCAATCTCCTCAAGCCGGGCTCGCTCGCCTGGCTCGGGATCGATCCCGTCCCCGACCTGTCGTTCCTCACCTACCTGTTCCTGATCGGCACGATCGCGGCCACCGTCCAGGTCGTCGAGATGGCGGTCGACAAGTACGCGCCGGGGCTCTACGGCGCCCTCGGCGTGTTTCTTCCGCTCATCGCCGTGAACTGTGCGATCCTCGGTGGGTCGCTCTTCATGGTGAACCGGGACTACACGCTCGGCGAGGCCTCCGTCTACGGAGTGGGCGCCGGAATCGGGTGGGCGCTGGCGATCGTAGGTCTGGCCGCGATTCGCGAACGGATTCGGTATTCGAACGTGCCCGAGCCACTTCGAGGTCTGGGAATCACCTTCATCGTGGTGGGCCTCATGTCGCTGGGCTTCATGGCCTTCTCGGGGATTCAGCTGTGAGTACGATTCTTCTCGGTGTCGCGTTCTTCACCATCGTCATTCTGGCCCTCGTGGGACTGCTCCTCGGTGCGCGCAGCAAGCTGGTCGCGAGCGGGAACGTCCACATCACCATCAACGGCGGCGGCAAGCACGACGTCGATACGGCCGCCGGCAGCACGCTGCTCAACACCCTGGCCGCCGAGGAGATCTTCATTCCCTCGGCCTGCGGGGGCGGCGGAACGTGCGGCGTGTGCAAGGTGAAGGTCGTCGATGGAGGCGGGGCGCTACTGCCCACCGAGGAGAGCCACATCACCCGCGGCGAGGCGCGTGAGGGCTGGCGCCTGTCCTGCCAGGTGAAGGTGAAGCAGGACTGCGCCATCGAGGTCGAGGAGGAGCTCTTCGAGGTGCGCCGGTGGCGCTGCAAGGTCCGATCGAACGACAACGTTGCCACCTTCATCAAGGAGCTCATTCTCGAGCTTCCCGAGGGCGACGAGGTGCCCTTCCGGGCCGGGGGCTACATCCAGATCGAGGCCCCGCCCCACGTGGCCGACTACTCGGGTTTCGATATCTCCGACGAGTACCGCGGAGATTGGGACAACTTCAACATGTGGCGCTACACCTCCGTCGTCGACGAAGAGGTCACGCGCGCCTACTCGATGGCGAACTATCCGGAAGAGGAGGGCATCATCATGCTCAACGTCCGGATCGCCTCGCCGCCGCCGCGCATGCCCGACGTTCCTCCGGGCGTGATGTCGTCCTACATCTTCGGCCTGAAGCCGGGGGACGAGGTCGACATCACCGGCCCCTTCGGCGAGTTCTACGCGCGGGAGACCGAGAAGGAAATGGTCTTCGTGGGCGGTGGAGCCGGGATGGCCCCGATGCGATCGCACATCCTCGATCAGTTCAAGCGGATCAAGACCGATCGCAAGATCACCTTCTGGTATGGGGCGCGGAGCATGCGCGAGGCCTTCTATCAGGAGGACTTCGACAAGATCCAGGAAGAGAATCCGAACTTCACCTGGCATCTCGCGCTCTCCGAGCCGCAGCCGGAAGACAACTGGACCGGCTCGACCGGGTTCATCCATCAGGTGCTCTACGACGAGTACATGTCGAAGCACCCGTCGCCCGAAGACTGCGAGTACTACCTCTGCGGCCCGCCCCTCATGATCGAAGCGACCAAGCAGATGCTCATCGACCTGGGCGTCGAAGAGAAAGACATCATGCTGGACGACTTCGGCTGATCGAACCGTGCAACGCGCGGGTCTGACGCCTCGGGCGAAGGTCCTGCTGCCCGTCGCGCTTCTGCTGCTCACGGCGCTCACGGTGCACCGGCTGTTCATCGCCGAGCCACCGGCCGGCAATGCGGTCGAGGTGCGTGGGCTCACGATGGGCACCACCTACACGGTGCGCTTCGATCTCGACGTGATGGACGGAGGCGAACGGGCGCGGGTGACCGAGGCCATAGAGGCCCGGTTGGACGAGGTGAATCGGCTCATGTCGACCTACGACTCGACCTCCGAACTCTCGCGCTTCAACCGACTCGCGTCGACCGAGCCCGAGCCGCTGTCGGCGTCGACCATCGAGGTTCTCGAGGTCGCCCAGCGGGTGAGTGAAGCCAGCGGTGGCGCACTCGACGTCACGGTCGCTCCCCTCGTCGATGCCTGGGGCTTTGGATCGGCGGGCGAGCCGCCCGTGGCGCCCGCGTCCGCCGTTCTGGAAGAATTGATGCAGCGCGTCGGCTACCGGGGACTGGAGCTCGACGTCGCCTCCGGTACCGTCCGCAAGTCTCATCCCGCCTTGACGATCGACCTTTCTGCCGTCGCGAAGGGCTACGCCGCCGATCGGGTCGCCGACACGCTGGCGGCACTCGGCCATCGTCGTGTGCTGGTCGAGGTGGGCGGCGAGCTGCGGGCCGGCGCCCCGAAGGCTGACGGATCACCCTGGCGGG
>JABDIW010000009.1 GCA_013003515.1 Acidimicrobiia bacterium | reverse complement strand
TGTCGGCCATCACCGCGATGAGGCGGTACCCCTTGATGGCGGCGGCCATCGCCAGACCCACTCCGGTGTTGCCAGACGTCGGCTCGACGATCACGCCACCAGGCTCGAGCCAGCCGTTGGCCTCGGCGCGCTCGATCATCGGCATGCCAATGCGGTCTTTGATGGACCCACCCGGGTTCATGTGCTCGACCTTGGCGGCGAGGTTGCCCGGTGGGTGGAGGCGACCGAGGCGAACAAGCGGGGTGCCGCCGATGGCCTCGACCACGTTGTCTCTGATGTCCATGTGACCAGGCTAGGACGCCGGGTCTGGGGGAATACAGCGAAACCCGACGGGTTACGCTCTTCGCCATGCAAACGACACTTTCGGTACCAGATATCTCTTGTGGCCACTGCAAGTCCTCCATCGAGGGCGCGGTCGGTGAACTGGCCGGCGTGGAATCGGTGAATGTCACCATCGACGCCCGCACCGTCGACATCGCCTTCGACGAGTCGGCCCTCGCAATGGACGCCATCGTGGATGCCATCGAGGGCCAGGGCTACGAAGTAGAACGGTCCTGAGGACCGGCCCTTGGCCGACAACACAGATTCGATCACCTTCGACGTCGAGGGGATGACGTGCGCCTCGTGTGCACTGCGCATCGAGCGCGTCCTCGGCAAGCAGGACGGTGTCGAGTCCGCAGTCGTCAACTTCGCCGGGCAAGAGGCACGCGCCCAGGTCGCTCCAGGAACCGATGTCGACGCGCTGCGGGCGGCCGTCGACAGGATCGGGTACGACATCCGGCCGCTGGCACCCGGTGAGACCCGGGAAACCCCCACCGAGAGGTACGCCAAAGAGGTCGTTTACCAGCGTCGCAACGTGCTGCTCGCGGCGCTGCTGACCGCGCCGCTCATGGTGCTGTCGATGGCTGTCGACGAGACCACCGCCACACGCTGGTGGCAACTCGTGCTGTCGACGCCGGTCGTATTCATCTTTGGCGCCCAGTTCCACAAGGCCACCCTCAAGCAGGTGGCAACGCTCGGACCGGCCATGGACACGCTCATCTCGGTGGGATCGCTGGCCGCGTGGGGGTACTCGGTGTGGGCTCTGCTCGCCGACGAGCCGCTGTTCTTCGAGACGGCCGGGATGATCATCACGCTCATCCTGCTGGGCCGGTACTTCGAGGCTCGCGCCAAGGGCCGAGCCAGCCATGCCATCACCAAGCTCCTCGAACTCGGCGCAAGACAGGCTCGCGTGATCAGGCAGGGCGAGGAAGTCATGGTGGATCCGCTCGAGCTGGCTCCCGGCGACATCGTCGTCGTGCTTCCCGGCGAGAAGGTGCCCGTCGATGGCGTCATCACATCGGGCCGGTCCACGCTCGACGAGTCGATGCTGACCGGTGAGTCGATGCCCATCGACCACGAGCCCGGTGACCGGGTGTTCGGCGCCACCGTCAATCAGCAGGGGCGGATCGAGGTGGAGGTGACCCACGTCGGGCCCAACACCGCGCTCGCCCAGATCGTCCGGCTCGTAGAGGATGCCCAGGCAACCAAGGCACCGGTACAGCGCCTCGCAGATCGCATCGCCGGGGTGTTCGTGCCCGCGGTCATCGCGATCGCCATCGTCGTCTTCATCGGGTGGATGATCGGTAGTGGCGAGGTCTCCACCGCCCTACGGAACTCGGTTGCGGTGCTGATCATCGCTTGCCCCTGTGCGCTCGGACTGGCGACTCCTACGGCGATCATGGTGGGGTCGGGCCGAGGTGCCGAGCTGGGGGTCCTGTTCAAGGACGCCGAGGTGTTCGAGCGAGCCCGATCCATCGACACCGTCGTCTTCGACAAGACCGGGACCCTCACC
>JABDIW010000007.1 GCA_013003515.1 Acidimicrobiia bacterium | reverse complement strand
TGCTCGCTGCTGCGTGCACAGGCACCCCCACCGAACCCGAAGACGTCGATGACTGTGCCGGTCTCGCCGCCGTCGGCGTCGAGCTCGTCGAGGGGTACCTCGACGTGGTCGAACAGCTCGATGTGCGGGTGTTCACCTCCGATGCCCCGATCTCCGAGGATCTCGAAGAGGAGCTGGTAGATCTCGATCGGCGCAGTGTCGACCTCGATGGGCGCATGCAGGTGCTGGGCTGCGACCCCGTAGACGTACGAACCGAGATCCTCGACCGCACTGCCGGTCTGGAGTCCGAAGACCTGATCGGCCGGATCCTGCTTCGTTTCGTTCGCGACGGCAGCTGACCGCGTAGCCTCGCCTCGTGCCCCGTACCGTGCTGTCCCACACCGCCGATACCGGCATCGATGCCACTGCGCCCACATTGGGCGAGCTGATCGAGGAACTGGCAACCGGCATGTTCGAGCTCGTGGCGGGTCCTGCAGAGACCGAACCGAGTCGAGCCGTCGAGGCAACGGTCGAGGGGGGTGAGCCCGCCGACCTCGTGGTTGATGCTCTCTCCGAGCTGCTGTACCTGTCGGAAGTCGAGGACGTCGTGTTCGGAGTCGTCGACGTGGTCGAGACCAACGACGGTGTCGGGATCACAGCAGGCGGAATGCCAAGTGGCGAGGTCGACGTCGTCGGTCCACCGATCAAGGCGGTCACGTATCACGGCCTGGTGGTCGAGGCGACCTCCGAGGGGTGGCATGGCCGGGTCTACTTCGACGTCTGACCATCGCCCCTACCGTCCAGACCCATGAGTGCAGAAGCTGGGGGCGTGGAGCTGGTGCGCAAGTCCGACGTCGTCTGGGAACTGCCGGTGTCCGGGGACATGCGGGTTCCGGGCCGGATCTTTGCATCGGGTCGGCTGATCGACGCCATCACACAGGACCGCGCCGCAGATCAGGTGGCCAACGTCGCTCACCTCCCCGGCATCGTCGAAGCCTCCTTTGCGATGCCCGACATCCACTGGGGATACGGCTTCCCCATCGGCGGAGTTGCCGCGACCCGTGTCGCCGACGGTGTGGTCTCGCCAGGAGGTGTGGGCTTCGACATCTGCTGCGGAGTGCGCCTGCTTGCCTCGAAGTTCACCGAAGAGGACTTCGCCGGGAATCGTGACCAAGTGATGGCGGAGCTGGACCGGCGGATCCCACGCGGTATCGGCAAAGGGGCGATCGCGCCGCGCGCCATCTTGAAAGACGTCCTCCGAAGGGGAGCCGCCGCGGCTGTCGCTGCGGGGTACGGATGGGATGCCGATCTCGAGCGATGCGAGGAACGCGGCACATCGGACGGCGCCGAGGTCGACGCCATGACCGATCGGGCGTTGACACGCGGAGGAGACCAGCTCGGCTCACTGGGTGCCGGCAATCACTTCCTCGAGGTACAGGCGGTCGATCGGGTGCTCGACCCCACCGCGGCGCGGGTCTTCGGGCTCGAGGAAGGCATGGTCGTGGTGATGATCCACTGCGGGTCCCGAGGTCTGGGGCACCAGACCTGCACCGACCAGCTGAAGCTGATGGGCAATGCCATGAATCGGTACGGCATCGCCGTCCCCGACCGGCAGCTCGCCAGCGTTCCCGTGACGTCGACCGAGGGTCGCAGCTACCTGGCGGCCATGGCCGCCTCAGCCAACTTCGCCTGGGCAAATCGCCACATCCTGGCCCACGAGGCTCGGGAGGCGTTCGCCCGCGCCTTCGGGATCGCCCCACGATCGACGGGGATGGACCTGGTCTACGACGTAGCCCACAACCTGGCGAAGCTCGAGACCCACGACCTCGACGGTGTCGCCACCGAGCTGTGTGTGCACCGCAAGGGTGCTACCCGTGCCTTCGGCCCCGGCCACGCCGACCTGCCCGACGACGTGCGGCAGGTCGGCCAGCCCGTGCTCATCCCCGGAAGCATGGGCACGGCTTCGTGGGTGCTGCGTGGTGTCGCCGCGAACCCGGCGTTTGCCTCTGCGGCGCACGGAGCGGGCCGGGTGATGAGCCGGAAGAAGGCCAAGGCGCACTCGTCGGGCTCCGAGGTGAGGAGAGCGCTCGAGGACGCCGGGATCGCGGTTCGGCCCGGTTCGGTGAAGCTGCTGTCCGAGGAGGCTCCGTACGCCTACAAGGACGTGGACGAGGTGGCCGACGTGTGCGAGCGAGCAGGCTTGGCGGCCCGGGTGGCCAGGCTCCGTCCGCTGGGCGTGGTCAAGGGCTGATCACAGGGGGCGGCCCAGCCGCGAGGCTGCTGCCGTGTCGAGCATCCAGATGACGTCCCGGGCGGCGTCGGATACCACTCGCGACGGGAACGGTTCGGCTCGCTCGATGACCCGCTCCACCATCGCAGCCTTCGATTCTCCGGCAACGAGGAACACCACCTGATCGGCAGAGGCCAGGAACGGCACCGTGGCTGTCAGCCGCCACGCCTCTTTCTCGTCGACCCAGTTGGCGACGTAGTTGCGATCGGTCACCTCGAGTGCCCTCGTTCCGGGAAACAGCGAAGCGGTGTGGCCGTCGTCACCCATGCCGAGCAGCACGAGTCCCGGTGGCCGGCCCTCCAGGGCTCGGTCGAGGGCCAGCTCGTAGGCGGCCGCAGCCGTTTCGGGCTCGCCGAGGCTCCAATCGGGCACGACGAATGATGCGCCGTGCGCGGTGCCGAGCGATTCCCGAGCCATGCGGGCGTTCGAGTCTCGATGGTCGGGGTCCACCCAACGCTCGTCACCGAGCCACAGCGTCGCCCCACTCAGGTCCGCGCGCATCTCGGCGAGACGCTCATAGGTTGCCCGGGGAGTGCTGCCTCCGGCGAGTCCCAGCGAGAAGGTCCCGGCAGCGGCGCGATCGACGATGAGTTGCGCCGCGGCGTCGGCGAGGCCCGTCCGGTCGTCGTACACCCTGATGTCCATCCCCACAGCGTAGGTACGTCGCATTTGCGTGGTCGCCGCCGGGTCGGCTTCTTCGTGTCAGACACCCATGGGCCGGATACTGTGGAGACATGGATAAGACCGATATCCGCCGTGTGGCGCTGTGGCTGCTGATCGCATCGGTTGCGGTCACGGCTGCCATCGCCATCTGGGCGGTCGCTTTCGGCGACTTCGACGACACCACGGGTCGCATCCTGGGGACGTCGCTGTCACTGGCCGGTGGGAGCCTGCTCGCGCTTGCCGCCTCTACTGGCTGGGACAACGCTCGCATCGCGGCCATCATCGGGGTCTCCGGCGCGGTGCTCGGGTTTGGCCTCGTGATCGTTGGCATCTGGTCCGATCCCGACAACGAGGTGTTCTGGAAGCTGACCGTATCGGCGATCACCGTTGGTGTGACTGGAGCTTGGATTGCGTTGCTCGCCACGGCTCGCCTCGCTGCCGAGCACCGCTGGGTCGGCTTCGTGTCCGCCGCCAGCGGTGCGTTGCTGTCTGCGCTGTTGCTGCTGGCCCTCTGGGGCGAGATTGGGGAGTCGGGCATGGCCCGGGTGATCGGTGTCGTCGCCGTGCTGGTCGCTGCCTTCAGCGTCGTGGTGCCCGTGCTGCATCGTCTCGACGCGGTTCCCAGAGATCCTGGTGGAGACCATGAGGAATGGGGACACTGCCCACGGTGGGGTGAGGTCTCGGTCACCGAGACCGGGGTTCTGACCCGGTGCCCACACTGCGATTCGATGTACCGCGTGGATTCACAGCGGTGAACACCACATCGGGAAGCACATCGACCCTGCTGACGGGCTCGGACGACATCGGTGTCTTGCTCGCCCATGGAGCCGGGGCCGGCCAGAACCATCCCTTCATGACGACGATGCGCGACGGCATCGCCGCGGCGGGGCTGACGGTGATGACATTCGACTATCCCTACATCGCCGAAGGTAGGAAGCGCCCCGACGCCCCGGCCAAGCTGCTGAACAGCCATGCCGCCGCCTTTGACGACCTTGCCGGGCGCGTCGAGCACGTCGTGGTGGCCGGAAAGTCGATGGGGGGCAGGATCGGATCGCACCTGGTGACGGGGACCGTGCCTCGGGGATCGTGGGACGGTGGCCCGCGTTCCGCCGTCGGCCTGGCATACCTCGGTTACCCGTTCGTCGCTCCCGGCAAGCGGGAAACACGCAATTCCGAACACCTCGCCGCGATCACAGCGCCCCAGCTGTTCATCCAGGGTGATCGCGACGCTCTGGGGCCGCTCGACGTCGTCAAACCGGTGGTGGACGCGATCCCTGGTGCCCGGCTGGAGGTGATCGAGGGAGGAGACCACTCGTTCAAGGTTCGCAAGAAGGACGGCCGAGATCAGAGCGAGGTCTTCGAGTCGCTCGTCGAGCTGATGGTGGGGTTCTGTCAGTCGCTGCGAACTGGCGGCGGCACGTAGCGAGCCCGCCGGATCCGACGGCCCCTGGTCCGCAGCACCCAGATCCCGCCTTTTTCGATGTCGTCCTTCATGGAGACCTTTGGCCCTTTGATCTTCACGCCATCGGCACGCAGCATCCCGATGAGGTTGGCGATGACATCACCGTGTGTGGCGAGCACCGTCGTCGTCCCCGCCAGGGTTCCGATGAACTTGGCCACCAGCTCGGGAGACGAGCCTTCCGAAAGGGATCCCTCGGACTCGGCGGGAAGCGCCATCGTTCTCGCCAGCGGGTCAAGCGTCTCGCGACATCGCAACGCAGGTGATGTTGCCAGCCGCATGAGCGGATACCCGGAGAGGAACTGGTTGAGGGCTTGTGCCTGTTTGCGGCCCGACTTGGAGAGGGGCCGGTCCACGTCTTGGCCCTCGAAGTCCTTGCGCTTCCCCGCCTTGCCGTGGCGCACCAGGTACACCTTGCCGTCGTCGGGGTGTTCGAGTCTGAGCTGGGCCCATTGCAGGAGCTTCTCCGACCGGTCGTACGTCAGCTGCAACCTCGCCTGATCTGCCGACAGCCACAGGACCCTGTCGACCTCCTTGTTTGGCTTGAAGTCTTTCTTCTTGCCCTCCATCAGCCAGTACCGGACGACCTTGTTGTTCCTGCGACCGGTGGTGTAGGTGACGGTGCCGAGCGGCAAATGAACTTGTGGGTTGATGCCGGTCTCCTCGGCGACCTCGCGAACGGCTGCATCGAGGAAGCTCTCGCCTTTGTCGAGCTTCCCCTTGGGAAACGTCCAGTCCTTGTATCGAGGCCGATGGACGAGGAGGAACAGGGGGCTGCCGTCCTTCTTGCGGCGCCGGAAGACCACGCCACCGGCCGCCGAGACGTCTCCTCGTCGAGCCGTGTACTCCGCCATCAGTCGCTGGCCCTGCTGAGAGCCGCTTCCTTGAGTCGAGCGTGCACGGACGTCCCGGTGACGACCGGAACCTTGGACCAGGTGTCGTCGGTCAATGTCCAGGAGAGGGCGTCGTCTTCGAAGCCGGCATCCAGGATCTCCTGGACTCGGTGCTTGAGTCGCGGATCGGTGACCGGGGTGAGCGACTCGACCCGTCCGTCGAGGTTGCGCGGCATCATGTCTGCGGAGCCCATGTAGTACACGGCCTCTTCGACCCCGGCGCCGAACTTGTAGATGCGTGAGTGTTCGAGGAACTCACCAACGACCGAGCGGA
>JABDIW010000506.1 GCA_013003515.1 Acidimicrobiia bacterium | reverse complement strand
CGCTTCGACTTCGCCAACCCTGAGTACAGATAGGGCTACCAGCTACCAGCTACCGGTAGCCGGCAGCCGGAAGCCGGACGCTTCAGCTTGCATTCCAGCCGTCGGTTTCCTCTTGGCGGGTCTTCTTCACCTTGTTGGAGAAGGCGAGGCCGGCCCAGGTGAGGATGAGGGCCGCCCCGGCGTAGTAGATCCATGCGGGCGGGCCCGAACCCGAGCCTTCCTCGGTGACGGAGGGTGGGGAGGCACCGAGGGGCTCGGTTCCGGGTCCGTGCGCGGCGATCAACTCATCTGCGTCCCAGATGCCGCCGCAAATGCTCGTGCCAAGCTCGCCACCGGCGTCGTAGGCGACGATGCCGATGCGGCCGGCATTGGAGAAGTCGTACCCGCAGTCTGCGTCACCGAAACCGCTGCCGACCTGAACGACTCCGGGGAGCTCGCCGGCGAGGACGGTCTCCACCTCGAACGTCCACAGCCGTGGGAGACCTGAGCCGGGGCCGCCTCCCAGACCACGGTCGACAACGTCGACGGCGACCCCGACGAATGCTGCCGGAGTGTCGGAACGGATCGCCTCCTCGATGGGAACGATCATGCAACTGCAGGCGTGAGCGGGAGCCGCGGTGGTTGCCTGCGCCCCGAAGAGGGCCATGCCAAGGAGGGCGAGCGTCATCAGTCGTTTCATGGTCCTGAGACGCTAGAGGCACCAGGTTGGGTTCCCAATGGTCTGTCCCCCCGTCCCCACGAAGTGGGGAAGGGGGGTCGGGGGGAAGGGGCGTCGAGGAGCGAACACCTCGAACTTGTCGCTGAAGTCAAGGCGGCCGCGACGAACCACCCTCTCCCCCCAACCCCCCTCTCCCCGAGGGAGAGAGGGGCGACCTTCGACCTGCGACTCGCGACTTGCGACTCACGTAGTCAACGAGGAAGGCGTCAATGGCAACGCGCTCAACCTTGTCGTCACTGTCAAGGCCCCCGCAACGAACCACCCTCTCCCCCCAACCCCCCTCTCCCCGAGGGAGAGGGGGGCGACCGCCGACTACCTGATCGCGTTCGCTTTGATGGCGTCTCTCACGAAGGTCGCCAGGCCCGGCTCACGGGAGTCGTAGTGCTCGGCGAAGCGGGCGTCGGCGACGTACATCTCGGCCAGGTTGACGTGCATCGCCGATGAGCATGGATAGAACCAGCTGTCGATGTGCTGTCGATGGGCCTCGGCGGCAGCCATTGCCTCACCACCGGATGGATCGGCACCGGATCGCAGCAGCTCGGCCAGACGCTCCTCGATGGCATCGGCCTCGGCCTTGATCGTGACCCAGTCGTCCTTGGTGTATTGCGACGTCCTGCGACTGGACTCCTTGTGGGCGTCGGTGTCACCCCAGCGCTCCCTGGCCTCGGCCTCGTGCTCGGCAGGGTCGAAATCACCAAACACTTCGAACATCTCCTCCTTGGACATCGTGGCTCCTTTCTCATGTCGGGCGATGGCGGTCTCGACCGTTTCGAGCATGGCTCTCCGGGCCGCCAGCTCGGCTTGAAGCAGCTCGCGATGCTCCCGCAACGCCGCTCCCCGGTCGTAGCCGGGGTCTCCCATCATCCGTTTGATGTCGTCCAGACCGAACCCGAGCTCGCGGTAGAAGAGCAGCTCCTGGAGCCGCTCCAGATCGGCTTCCGAGTACAGGCGGTACCCGGCCTCGCTGCGCCCGCTGGGGTGCAGCAACCCGATCTCGTCGTAGTGGTGCAGGGTGCGCACCGTGACGCCGGCGAGCCGGGCGACCTGCCCGACGGTGTTGTCCATGGCCGAGACCGTACACCCTCACGTAACGTGAGGGTCAAGAGCCTTTCCGGACAACCTGCCGCTGACGGCGGCGAGGACGGCGGAGAGGACCAGAATCCCTGTCACCACCGTCATGGGAAGGGCATAGCCGGCCGACGAGTCGCGCAGCAATCCGACTACGGCTGGACCGCCGGCACCGGCCAGGGAGGCAACCAGCCACTGGGTGCCCATGATCCGGCCCAGGTTCGGACCTGAGTACCAGTCACTCATCACCGTTGCCCGCAACGGGAGGACTGCACCGAACGCCACGCCGAAGATGACGAAGTGAGCCCACAGCTGCCAGCCCTGAGAACCATCGATGGCCACCAACGCCGAAACAGCGAGCAGCGAGAGGGCCACCACCTGCACCCTGATGCCTCCCACTCTGTCTGCCAGATACGGCGAGGCGAAGCGGCCCGGGAAGCTCAGGATGCTGGCGACCGCTGCACCGGCGGCAGCGGTGGCCACCAGAAACCCCGCCGCTTCGAATCGGGCGATGCGATGCAACAACAGACCCTGAACCGCGGCGAAGCTGGCAGCGATGGACAAGGTGTAGACGACGAAGCGCGGGTCGCGCAGCACATCTCGGGCCAGCGACAGCACAGGACTGTCCATAGGTCGCCTGGGTCGGAACGGCATCCGGGCTACGAGCACCGACGCGACCAGACCCATGATCAACAGACCGCTGGCCAGCGTCGCCCCGGCGGCCCGCCACCCCAGCTGGTCCAACAGGAAGCTCGTGAGGGGCAGAAAGATCGGCCCGGCCAGGCCGCCGACGACGGTGAGGATCGCCAGGCTGCGGGCGCGGCGCACCGTGCCGAACCATTGGTCCACGGCGACGAAGGCGGGCTCGTAGAACGTCATCGAGCCCGCAGGACCGATGAGGAGCCAGAACGCCACCAGCACGTGCCACGGTTCGGTCGCGGCGGAGAACGCTGTCATGCCCCCTGCTCCGAGAACGACCCCGACCATGAGCACCCGGCCGATCCCGTGACGGTCGACGTACCGGCCGACGACGGGTGCCAGCAGGCCACCCGTCAGCAGCGATCCCCCGTACCCGGCCGACAGCACGGTGGCGGAGAACACCGATCCGGCGGCCTCTTCGGTGATGAGCACCGAGACCGCGTACAACAGGACTCCGAACGCAACGGCCACCGTCGCCGACAACGCCCACAGCGACCACGGAGCAGCGGGTTCGTCGACGGTAGGTCCGGAGGTCACCGACGGACGCTACCGGGCGACCGCTTCCACGAGTCGCTCTACCCTGCCCCGCCATGGACTTCGCACAGATCTACAACGAGAGCCGGGTCCGCCTCACGGAGCTGGCCCGCGGCCTCGACCCGGACCGGCTGGCGACCATCGTTCCCGCCTGTCCGGCCTGGACGGTCCAGGACACCGTCGCTCACGTCACCGGCATCGCCGCCGACGTCCTGGAGGGCATCCCCGCCTCCGGGTCCGACCGCACTGCCGAGCAGGTGACGAGCCGGCGGGACAAGACGATCACCGAGGTCTGCGACGAGTGGCGCGAGCTCGGGCCGAAGCTCGAAGAACTGTTGGCCAAGGTCGGCAAGAACCTGGCGCTCGTCGTCATGGATCTGTGGACACACGAACAGGACGTTCGTGGCGCCGTCGGGATGAAGGGAGTTCGAGACGGTGATGGCCTCGAACTGACCCTCAAGTCGGCGATCGGGGTGGGTCCTCGTCTCGACGCTGTGGGCTTGCCGCCTATCGCACTCACCATCCCCGGCGCACCCAAAGTGTTCACGCTGGGCACCATGGGCGAACCAGCGATCGATCTCACAGGAGATCGCTACGAACTGGCGCGCACCTTCATGGCCCGGCGCACGCTGAGCCAGATGGCGCAGCTGGACTGGTCGGGCGATCCCGCCGCCTACCTGCCGCATCTCGGCGCCTTCGAACTCCCGACAACGGACCTCGTCGAATGATGCGACGGATCGCCCTCGTCATCGGTCTCGTGGTCCTGACGACCGCATGTACCACCACAACGCCGGCGGACGCCGAGATCCAGTCCTACTTCGACCAGGTCCAGGCCGCTGCCGAGCGATACAACGAGCGCCTCGACGAGGCAGAGACCGCATCCGAAGCAGGCCTCGACCAGAGCGCAGACGACGGCACCTTCGATGCGGACCTGGTGGTCGCCCTCAAGCAGCTCTACAGCGACGGGGTTGTCATCACCCGGGACTTCGTGGCAGACCTGGCCGCCATCAACCCTCCTGCCGAAGCCGTCGACGAGCACGCCGAGACCATCGACATCGGCAGCCAATTGGTGACGGCGCTCGAAGCCCTGGGCACCGAGCTGACCGACATCGACCAGCTCGAGGTGCTCCAGACCGCCGTCGGCCAATCGCAAGCGGCGGCGCTCATCGTCGACTTCGACCGCACCTGCATCGTCCTCGAGGCACTCGCCATCGAGAACGGTGCCCGCGTCGAACTCAACTGCGGCGGCTGAGCGTCAACCTCCGGTCGAGATCGGCCCGCCGGTTACTCGTCCTCGGCCGCTTCGTGCTTGATGGCTGCGTGTGCTGCGGACAGCCGGGCGATCGGCACCCGGAATGGTGAGCAGCTGACGTAATCGAGCCCGAGCCGGTGGCACAGGTCGATCGATTGCGGATCACCACCGTGCTCGCCGCAGATGCCGATGTCCATGCCTTCGCGCGTCTTGCGTCCGTCACGAACTGCGATGTCGATCAGCGCCCCGACACCATCCTCATCCAGGGTGGCGAACGGGTTGTCCTTGAGAATCCCTCGCTCGAGGTACTCCACCAGGAACCCGGCCTCGGCGTCGTCACGGCTGATGCCGAACGTCGTCTGGGTGAGGTCGTTGGTTCCGAACGAGAAGAACTCGGCGTACTCGGCGATCTGACCCGCGGTCATGGCAGCACGCGGCACCTCGATCATCGTGCCGAACTGGTAGTCGATGGTGGCGCCCTTCTCCGCCATGACTTCCTTGGCCTCCTCCTCGAGGACGCCACGCTGGGTTTCCAGCTCGTTCACATGGCTCGTGAGCGGGATCATGATCTTCGGTTTCACGACAACGCCTTCGGCGGCGACATCGATGGCCGCCTCGAAGATCGCCCGCACCTGCATCCGGGTGAGGTCCGGGATCAAGATCCCCAGCCGCACGCCACGCAGACCCAGCATCGGATTGGCCTCACGCAGCGACTCGACCCTGTCGAGCATGTCCTCTTCGGCTTCCACCTTGTGGAGCATCGAGTCGATCTCGTCGAGGGTTTCGGCATGCGTCAGGCGGATCTTGTGATCCGCCAGATCATGGGTGAGATCCTCGAAGCTGGGCAGGAACTCGTGCAGCGGCGGGTCGATGAGCCGGATGATCACGGGCAGGCCGTCCATGGCCCGGAACAGCCCGGCGAAGTCCTCCCTCTGGAACGGAAGCAGCTTGTCGAGTGCCTCGCGGCGCACGGTGGCCGAGTCGGCCGTGATCATCTGCTGGACGATCGGCAGGCGCTGCGTCTCGAAGAACATGTGCTCGGTGCGACACAGGCCGATGCCCTCGGCGCCGTACGTGCGGGCACGCTGGGCATCCACCGGGTAGTCGGCGTTGGTGAGGACTCCGAGCTGCCGGAACTCGTCCGACCACTCGAGGATTCTCATCAGCCAGGGATCGGATAGGTCGGGAACGACCGTCTCCAACTCACCCAGGTACACCTCGCCGGTGGTCCCGTCGATCGAGATGGGCTGACCCTCCTCGATCTCCAGGTCACCGATGCGGATCATCCGCTCGTTGAGGTCGAGCTCCATCTCGGCGACACCGACCACGGCCGGCTTGCCGAACTGGCGGGCGACCAGAGCGGCATGCGATGTCCGGCCGCCGCGGCTGGTCAGGATTCCGGCAGCAGCCAGCATCCCGTGCACGTCGTCAGGCTTCGTCTCGGGTCGCACCATGATCACGGAGCGACCTGCTTTGGCCCACTCCTCGGCGACGTCGGCATCGAGCGCAGCCACCCCGACGGCGGCACCGGGCGACACGTTGAGACCGGTGGCGATCGAAGTGGAGTCGGCGATGGACTCGTTGCTGAACTGCGGATGGAGAAAGAAGTCGACCTGCTCTGGCGAGACGCGGGTGACGGCTTCCTTCTTGGTGATGAGCCCCTCATCGACGAGGTCGGCGGCGATCCGAACGGCAGCCTGAGCCGTGCGTTTCCCGTCCCGGGTCTGCAGCAGCCACAGCTTGCCGCGCTCCACGGTGAACTCCATGTCCTGCATCTCGCGGTAGTGGGACTCGAGGTGCTTGGCGATCGCCGAGAACTCGGCATTCATCTCCGGCATCTCGTCGGCGAGCTGGGCCATGGGCTTCGTGGCGCGAATGCCGGCAACGACGTCCTCACCCTGGGCATTGATGAGGTAGTCGCCCTCGATGTGGGGCTCACCGTTGGTGGCATTGCGTGACATGGCCACGCCCGTGGCGGAGTCGTCGCCCATGTTCCCGAAGACCATCGTCTGGATGTTGACGGCGGTGCCCAGGTCGTGAGCGATGCCTGCGGCGTTCCGGTAGTCGATGGCACGTTTGCCGTTCCACGACTTGAAGACGGCTTCGATGGCGAGCTTGAGCTGTTCGTGGGGATCGTCCGGGAAGCCGGAAACCAACTCGCGGAACTCCCCGGCGACAGCCTCGAGCTCCTCGGCGGTCAGCTCGGAGTCGGTGGCGACTCCACGCTGGGCGCGGGCCTTGTCGAGCACCCGCTCGAAGATCTCGTCACGATGGCCGAGCACGACCGAGCCAAACATCTGGATGAGCCTGCGGTACGAGTCCCACACGAAGTGGGCGTCGCCGGTGAGCTTGATCATCCCGTCGATGACGGTGCGGTTGAGGCCGATGTTGAGGACGGTGTCCATCATCCCGGGCATCGAGAACTTGGCGCCCGAACGCGACGAGACGAGCAGCGGGTTGTCCGGATCACCGAACGTCTTGCCGGTGAGCTTCTCGATGTGCGCCAGTCGGTCGAGCACCTGCTCCCACAGACCCTCGGGGAACTCCTCGTTGGCATCGAGGTAGGCAAGGCAAGCCCGCGTGGTGACGGTGAAGCCCGGTGGCACCGGGATGTCGATCCTCGTCATCTCGCCGAGGTTGGCGCCCTTCCCTCCGAGCAAGGCCCGGACCTCTTCCCAATCACCGTCTACAGCCTTTTCGGCATCGGCAACTTGATCGAATGCGTAGACCCACGTCTCCATGGTGTTGAGCTCCCTCTCGGATTTCAGATTCGTTGTGGCCCCAATACTGGCCGACAACACGGCTCTGTCTATAGGGCCAGGCGTCCCCGGTACGTTGCCGTTTGGCGATCAGCGTACGCGGATCACCCGCATGTGATGTCCCTGAGCACCGTCCGGCCGCGGTGGAGTCGGCAGCGACGTCTGGACTCGGCCGGCTCCGTCAGTCGCTCGCACCCGCACTTCGTGCTGGCCAGTAGGTGGGCTCTGCCACACGTAGCGCCATTGCCGCCAGCTGTCTTTGCCCAGCGACGTCGCCAATTCGGCCTGCACCCACTCTCCATCCGCCCCCAGTTGCACCTCGACGCCACCAACCCCGGTGTTGGGAGCCCAGGCAACACCGGCGAGGGTGACCGGGCCCGGGTCGTATGCGGTGTTGCGTGCCGGGACGTCGATACGGGACTGCAGCTTGATCGGCCCCTTCTTGGACCAACCACGCGGGACCCAGTAGGCGTCGAAGCCATCCCAGGTCGTGAGCTCGATCTCTGACAGCCACTTGGTCGCAGACACATACCCGTAGAGCCCGGAAACGACGAGCCGAGCGGGAAAACCGTGAGCGAAGGGAAGAGGTTCGTCGTTCATGCCGATGGCGACGAGGGCCTCTCTACCGTCGAACGCAGCCTCGATGGGGAAGCCAACTGTGAAGTCGTCGACGGATCGCCCCACCACCTGTTCGGCGCCGGCCTGAACACCGGCGCGCTCGAGCACCTCAGACAGCGGGACACCGAGCCACTTGGCGTTGCCGACGAGATCGCCACCGACCTCGTTCGATACACAGGACAGGGTGACGTAGCGCTCGACCATCGGCAACGAAGCCAACTCGTCGAAGGTCATCTCATAGGGCCGGTCGACGAGGCCCGAAACCTTCAGGGTCCACGATTCGAGATCGACCCTGGGAACGGTGAGGGCGGTGTCGATCCGATAGAAGTCGACATTGGAGACGACGAGGGAGGCGAGCTCCTCGAGCTCCGGATCGGCGGGACCGAGGTCGGCGTCCGCCGGGATGGCGGGAGCTCCGTCCACAGGGCGGGGAAGGACAACGTCGAGGCGAGACGTGACGGCTTGCCGGACTCGCCCGGCCAGTGCCCGGCCCAGGACAGCCGTAGCTGCCGCCAGCGTGGCCAGACCACCGACTGCAGTGAGGAAGCCACGTCGGGTCCATGACCCATCGGGGCTGGGCACATCAGAGACCCTTTGCAGCCCGCGGATCAGCCACACCAGTGATGCGATCCCCGCCGAGACGGCGACAACCACGGAGAAGGCTGTGGGAATCGTCGAGGCCAGCGGGCTGCGCAGCCCGGCAAACAGGCCGACAAGGCCGAAGAACAGAAAGCCGCCGACGCCGACCCTGAGGTCGACCCGGGAGATGATTCCGAGGACTGCACCAAAGGCGAGCGAGAACACGGTGATCCCGATGACCAGGGCAGGCTTGTCCGCAGTACCCAGAGCGGCGATGGCCCAGTCCTTGACCGCAGGCGGAGCGGTGTCGATGACCCAATCCCCCACGGCCACGACGAGCGAGGGCGCATCGAACAGCCACCCGGCGATCAACTCGCCCACAGCAAGGGAGACCGCGGCGGCGACAGCGCCGGCGGCCGCGCCGAGGCGGCGGGGAATCGTGGAAGGCATTGGGGTTATCAACTCATCAAGCTGCGTTCGAGTTCCCGGTCCTTCGACCAAACGCCCAGGCGGTGCCGACGCCGGCCAGGAACCCGAAGAGGTGACCTTCCCATGAGATCCCGGGCCGAGGCAGGAATCCCACCAGGAGACCTCCTCCGTAGACCACACCCACGATCACTGCGATGACGACGGCGCGGATGCTGCGCTCGAAGAACGCCGAGGCGAGCAGATACCCGAGGTAGCCGAAGATCACCCCGCTGGCACCGATGTGAATGGAGTTGCCGGAGAAGGCGAAGAGCCACGTGAGGAGTCCGCCTGCGAGCGCGACGATCGCCGTGACCTGAAGCCAGCGGATGGCCCCCGATGTCATCACCAGGCCCCCGAGTACGAGCAAAGGCACCGTGTTCGAGATGAGATGACCAAACGTGCCATGGAGGAACGGGGCCCACACCACGCCGTCGAGCCCCGACCAGGCCCGGGGGCGGATCCCATGCCGCTCCAACCCGTCGGAAAAGGCGAACGTGTCGAGGATCTCGATGACCCACAGCGCTGCCACCAACACGCCAAGGATGACTGCGGCGCGTTCGAGGGCTCCCGGCTGGCGGGTCTCAGTCGTCATGCGCTCAACCGGATGAGTCGACGTGACGGACCGATGCTTCGACGAGGTCTCGCAACACATCGTGGTCGATGTCCGACAACCGCTTGATGTACAAACACGACTTGCCGGTGCTGTGCTTGCCGAGCTTCTCGAGCAAAGGGCCGTACTCGGCGAACCCGTCCATGATGTAGAGCGTGAGGTTCTGTTTCCGCGGCGAGAACCCCACCTTGAACCAGTCGTTTTCCCGACCGCTCGCATAGGTGTAGTGGTGCTCACCGAACCCGACGATGCTGGGACCCCACATCGAACCCTGGTCACCGGTGACCTTCGCCATCAGCTTGCGAATTGCGTGGGCGTCCTCGCGCTTCTGGTCGTCCTCGACGGCGTCGAGGAAGGCGTCGACGTCACCGTCGTTCTTGCGGGTCTTCAACTCGGCCATAGGGCAAAGTTACCGGTCGGCTCGTGCGTTGTCCCCTATCGGTGTCCGCTTGTCGAAAGACACCATGCAGAGGTGCGACTACCTGTGAGTCTTCGGATGGTGATGGCCACTCTGTGCCTGAGCGTGGCGGCGTGCGGTGGGAGCGGCGACACCGCGGTCGTTGCCTCGTCATCGACATCCACGTCCACGACCTCCACCACGACGCTTCCCACCCCTGCCGGCGATCACTGGGTACAACAGGCCTTCTTCGACCGGTGCCCGCCATCTGCCAGCGATGTGGCGCCCGGCCTCGATGAGTTCTCAACCGTCCACGAAGCGGTGGTGGTGACGACAGGAGAGGACGACGCCTGGCTGGCCGGGTCCGGCGAGGCCGGGGACAGAGGCTGGATCGACCACCCGGGCCAGAACGATGTGATGGTGCCTGATCGATGGCTGGCAGCAGAG
>JABDIW010000486.1 GCA_013003515.1 Acidimicrobiia bacterium | reverse complement strand
GCCCCACCAGGCGGCGGGCCAGGTCGTCGGCCACTTCCCCCAGCGACTCCCGGGTTCCCGAACCTGTTGGGAACTCGACGGTGAGGTCGTCGCCGTAGTAGCGCTCGAACGCCCGCAGCGACTCGATGAGCAGGAAGTTGATCGGGAACCAGACCGGTCCGCGCCAGTTCGAGTTCCCGCCGTAGAGGCCGCTTCTCGACTCGGCCGGCTCGTATCCGATGGACAGCTCAGCACCGCTTACCTCTATTCGGTATGGACGGTCGCGATGATGCGCCGACAGCGACCTGACGCCGTATGGCGACAGGAACTCCGTCTCATCCAGCATGTAGCCGAGGACGGCCTCGAGCTTGTCGCGATCGAGCAAGGAGAGCAGTCGCCTCGAGCCGACGCCTGGCAGGTCGATCGACGCGATGTTCGACGCCATCCCGGGCCGGTGCTCCTCGAACCACTCGAGCCGATCCTTGAACTCGGGGTGGTCGGCCAGCATCCCCTCCTCGAGGACGTGGACCGCCAGCAACGGCATGAGCCCGACCAACGACCTCACCTTGAGCTGCACCACGTCGTCTCCGGCATGGAGCACGTCGTAGAAGAACCGATCGTTGGTGTCCCACAGTGGATGGGCCGCGTCGGGGTCGTTCACCGCATAGGCGATGGCGAGGAAGTGCTCGAAGAACTTGGTGGCGAGGTCCTGGTACACCGGGTTGCGGTCCGAAAGCTCGAGGGCGATGTGCAACATCGTCAACGTGTAGAAGCCCATCCAGGCGGTCCCGTCCGACTGGTCGAGGTGACCGGCACCGTCCAGCGGAGTCGAGCGATCGAAGAGGCTGATGTTGTCGAGCCCCAGGAAGCCGCCCTGAAACACGTTGTTGCCGTCGCGATCCTTCCGATTGACCCACCAGGTGAAGTTCATCAGGAGCTTGTGGAAGATGCGCTGCAGGAAGGCGAAGTCAGGCTCGCCGCTGGTGGCGCCGTCGATCTCGAACACCCGCAGCGCCGCCCAGGCATGTACCGGGGGGTTGGTGTCGCCCAGGCCCCACTCGTAGGCCGGCATCTGCCCATCGGGATGCATGTACCAGACCCGGGTGAACAGCTCGAGCTGCTCCTTGGCGAAGCCGGGATCGATGCGGGCCAGCGGAACGCAATGGAACGCCAGATCCCACACTGCATACCAGGGGTACTCCCACGAGTCGGGCATCGAGATGATGTCGAAGTTGTTCAGGTGTCCCCAGGAGTGATTGCGACCTCTCTGGCGCGTCTCCGGCGGGCCGGCAGCGCCAGGATCACCGTTGAGCCACTGGTCGATGTCGTAGTAGTAGAGCTGCTTCGTCCACATGAGGCCTGCCATCGCCTGCCGGTGCACGCTGCGCTCCGCTTCGCCGAGATCGGGGGGCTGCACCGCCGCATAGAACTCGTCGGCCTCCCGCACCCGTGCCGAGAAGATGGCGTCGAAGTCGTCGAAACCCATTTCGTCGGGCGACAGCCGAAGACGGAGTGTCGTCACTCCCCCGCCCGGGATCTGCCGGGCCGTGTATGCGCACGACTTGGTTCCCGTGGCATCCGGGTTGATGGCTTCGCTGTCACCTCCGACCAGGTACCGATGGAAGGCTCCCTTGGTGTGCGGGGTGCGGTTGGGAGTCCCGTACAGCGTTTCGTAGTCGGTGTCGTTGTCCGTGAACAGCCACTCGACCTCCCCGTCGACGGCGAGCCGATAGGTGCCTGCGGCCGGGTGAACCGCCTCCACGGTGCCGTCGACGTTCTCCATGGCCGGCATTCCGGGCACGTCGCGCATCGGGCCGGCCGGGTATCCCCAAGCCCAGGTGTTGCGGAACCAGAGGGTCGGGGCGAGGTGGATCGTTGCCGGCTCGGGCCCGCGGTTGTGGACGGTGAGACGGATCAGGGTGTCGTCCGGGCCCCCCTTGGCGTACTCGACGTCGACATCGAAGTATCGGTCCTCGTCGAACACGCCGGTGTCGGCGAGCTCGTACTCGGGATCGTCGAAGGAGCGTCTCTGGTTCTCGGCGACGAGATCGGCGTAGGGGAACTCGGCGTGCGGGTAGCGATATCGCGCCCGCATGTAGCTGTGGGTGGGAGTGGAGTCGAGGAACCAGTAGAGCTCCTTGGCGTCTTCGCCGTGGTTGCCCTCGGCGTTGGTGAGGCCAAAGAGCCTCTCCTTGAGGATGGGGTCGGCACCGTTCCACACGACGGGCGAGAAGCACAGGTACTGGTGGTCGTCGGAGATCCCGAGCAGCCCGTCCTCGTTCCATCGATACGCGCGCGATCTCGCTTCGTCGTGGGTGAACGACGCCCAGGCGTCACCATCCTCGGAGTAGTCCTCGCGAACCGTGCCCCACGCCCTCTCGGCGAGATACGGCCCCCACCGCTTCCACGCGTCACCTGAAGCGAGCCGTTCGTGCTCGGCCGTCATCGTGTGGTCACCGGCCGAGCCAGCCACTCCTCCATCTGTCGTCGCGACGTCAGATGAACGAACGTCAGGTGTGCCCAACGGGGATCCTCCATAGACGCCAGGTATCGGGCTCGAATGGAACCGAACGTCGTCCACGACCACACGAGGATGTTCTCCTCGGGCCGTCGATCCATCAGATTGCGCCACCGCTCCCGGTTCCCATTCCACAGCTCTTCGGCCCTGGCCACTCGCCGCAGGGTGCGGCTCATGAGCGACGGGAAGTACGTGCGGCGGGGCAGGTCGATGAACACCACCGTGTCGGCGGCGTCCCAGATCAGATCCTGCACCTTCGACCGGTAGTTGCCGTCGATGACCCAGCCCCCGCCTGCGGCGATCACATCGCTGATGCGCTGCCGGAATTCGTCGCGCGGCATCGGCTCCCAACCGGGCAGATGGTGGATGGCATCGAGCTCGACGTGGCGCACGTCGAGGATTCCGGCGAGGCGATCGGCGAAGGTCGATTTCCCGACACCGGAGGACCCGACGACGCTGACCCGGTTCGGGTGCACGCTCAGTCGGCCGCCATCCGTCGCAACACCATGTGCAGGATCCCGCCGTGGCGCAGGTACTCGACCTCCACCGGTGTGTCGCAGCGGCACGTGGCAGTGAACTCGGTGCTGGTCCCATCCATCCGGGTCGCCACCACCTTCACCTCCTGGCGCGGCTGAAGGCCGTCGTCGATCTTGATGTCGAATGCCTCGGACCCGTCGAGACCGAGTGACCCAGCATCGGATCCCTCGGGGAACGTCAGCGGGAGAACACCCATCATCACCAGGTTGGACCGGTGGATGCGCTCGAAGCTGGTGGCGATGACGGCCCGCACGCCCAACTCATAGGTGCCCTTGGCGGCCCAATCCCGCGAGCTGCCCATGCCGTAGTCCTTGCCCGCCAGCACGACGAGCGGCACCCCCGCGCTGCGGTACGACAGGGCTGCGTCATAGATGGTCTTGATGGCGCCATCGGTGAAGTCGGTGGTCACGCCACCTTCCGTCCCCGGCGCCAGCTGATTCCGGATGCGGATGTTGGCAAACGTCCCTCGCGTCATCACCCGATCGTTGCCGCGTCGTGAGCCGTAGCTGTTGAACATCCTCGGCTCGACGCCCTTCTCCTGCAGATACCGACCCGCCGGAGAATCGGCGGCGATGGCGCCCGCCGGGCTGATGTGATCTGTGGTGACCGAGTCTCCGAGTTTGAGCAGGACGCGGGCCCCTTCGACGGCCGAGAGCGGACGAGGCTCGGGCCCAAGGCTCATGAAGAAGGGCGGCTCCTGCACGTAGGTGCTGTCGGGATGCCATTCGAAGAGATCGCTCTCCACCGTATCGATGTTTCGCCACTCGTCGGAGCCCTCGAACACGTGGGAGTACTGCTCCAGGAACTGATCACGGGTGACCGCCGATCCGACGATCTCGGCGATCTCGGATTGAGTGGGCCAGATCTCCGACAGAAACACTTCGTTGCCGTCGCCATCGGTACCAAGAGGCTCCGTCGTCAGGTCGATGTCGACCGTTCCGGCCAGCGCGTACGCCACCACCAGCGGCGGGGAGGCGAGATAGTTGGCCCGTACGTCGGGCGAGATGCGGCCCTCGAAGTTGCGGTTGCCGGACAACACAGAAGCGGCCACCAGATCGCCCTCGTGAATCCCGGAGCTGATCTCGGGGGGCAAGGGGCCGGAGTTGCCGATGCACGTCGTGCAGCCATATCCGACCAGATAGAAGCCGGCCGACTCGAGGTCATCCATCAACC
>JABDIW010000473.1 GCA_013003515.1 Acidimicrobiia bacterium | reverse complement strand
TTCCACGGCAAGGTGGTGTACACGAATCTGCCGGTAGGTGGGGCGTACCGCGGTTTCGGCGCCACCCAGGCCTATTTCGCCGTCGAGAGCCAGCTCGACGAGTTGGCCCACAGGATCGGCATGGATCCGGTCGAGCTTCGGCTCAAGAACCACATCCAGGAAGGCGAGGGCTCGCCGGTCTTTGCGGCGCTCGGCGAGGGCAAGGCAGGGGTGGAGATGACGATCGGCAGCTGCGGTCTGTCCGAAGCCATCAAGCTCGGTGCCGAGGAGATCGGCTGGGGCGAACGCACGCTGCCGGAGGAGAAGTCGGGACGTTACCGACGCGGCCTCGGTCTCGCCTGTCTGATGCAGGGCTCGAGCATCCCCGAGATCGACATGGGAGCCGCCTCGATCAAGATGAATGAGGACGGCTCGTTCAACCTGCTCTTTGGCGCTACCGATCTGGGAACAGGTGCCGACACGGTTCTGGCGCAGATCGCTGCCGAGGAGCTCTCGACGACCGTGGACAAGATGCTCGTCTACGCGTCCGACACCGATCTTACGCCGTTCGACGTCGGTGCCTACGCCTCCAGCACGACCTATCTCTCCGGCGAAGCGGTGCGCAAGGCGGCGGCGAAGGTCAAGGACCAGATCCTCGGCGTCGCCGCGGAGATGATGGGTAAGAGCCCGGAGGAGTTGAGGGTGGAGGACGCCAAGGTCGTGGCCAAGGACGGCAGCGGCGAGGTCACGTATTCCCAGGTCGCGCTCTACTCACTCTACGAGCGTAACCAGTTCCAGATCATGGACGTCGCCTCGCACATCACCCACAAGTCACCGCCGCCGTTCGCGGCACACTACGTGGATCTGGTGGTCGACACCTATACCGGCATGGTGAAGCTCGATAAATACGTTGCGGCGATCGACTGCGGTACGGCCATCAACCCGAAGCTGGCCGAGGGGCAAACCGAGGGCGCGGTGATGAACGGCATCAGTTACGCCATCACCGAGGAGTATCTGTTCGACTCCAAGGGCAAGATGACCAACGCGACGATGCAGGATTACCACATCTGCTCGTTGCGCGATAAGCCGAAGATCACGACGATTCTGGTGCCGACCTACGAGGACACCGGTCCATTC
>JABDIW010000460.1 GCA_013003515.1 Acidimicrobiia bacterium | reverse complement strand
ATCCACGTCAGGATCCGCTTCCGTACCGGCGGGAGTGGGTCGTAGAACCGGGAGTGGCGTTGCTGGTCGCTCATCGGCGTCCCAGCGTACGGCGAATCAGCTCAGGGGATCGCGACGACGGATCGCCGGCAGGTTCTCGTCGGGCTGACGGCGACGGATCGGCCGGCCCGCCAGGCGGGACTCGGCCTCGGAGAGGAGTCGCCGCATCCTGTCGACCTGGGATCTGAGGCGTCGGTTCTCCTCGGTGAGGTGGATGACACGTCGCACTCCCTCGAGATTCATGCCCTGACCGGTCAGTTCCTGGATCATGCGGAGTCGCTCGATGTCCTGTTCGGAGTAGCGGCGGGTGCCGCCCGGGGTTCGGTACGGCTCGATGAGGCCGCGACGCTCGTAGATGCGCAGGGTCTGGGGGTGCATCCCGGCGAGCTCGGCGGCCACCGAGATGATGTACACGGCACTGCGTCTCTCACTCATGTCACACCCCCAGGTGCTTGCGTGGATTCTCGGCAGACGGTTGATCGGCCAGCTTCTCGAGCAGCGATCGCTCCTCGTCGGTGAGGGTCGACGGGACTGTCACCGTCACGGTGACCAGCAGATCCCCGGTGCGCTCCTGGTTGTCGGTGATGCCGCGACCCTTCACCTTGAAGGTCTTGCCGGCGGCCGTCCCTGCCGGGATGCGCAGCTTCACCGAGCCCTGCAGGGTCGGAACCGTGATCTCGGCGCCGAGGGTTGCTTCCACGTAGGTGAGGGGCACCTCGATGGTGAGGCTCCTGCCCTTGCGGCCGAAGATGGGATGGTCGGCCACCCCCACGGTCACATAGAGGTCGCCATTGGGGGCGCCGGGACCGCCCTTTCCCCGCAATCTGACCCGGGCGCCGTCTGCGACTCCTTTGGGAACCTCGAACTTCACCCGCTTGCCGTCGACCTGCACCTCGCGGGTGGTTCCCGAGATCGCCTCGTGGAATGACACGCTGATGCTGGTGGCCAGGTCGCGGCCGGGTTGGGGCCGAGCCCGACCCGCACCGCCCCCGAAGAGGTCACCAAACCCGCCGATGAGGTCCTGGAACGGACTCCCGCCCCCTCCGAGGAGGTCCTCGACCCGCACGTACTGCTGGGCACCGCCGGGATCACCCACGAAGTAGCCCATCTCACGCGCGTGGTCGTACTCCTTGCGTTGCTCGGCGTCGCCCAGCACGTCGTAGGCCTCGTTGACATCCTTGAATCGGGTGTCGGCGTCACCGTTGTCCGGGTTGGCGTCCGGGTGATACTCCTGGGCGAGCTTGCGGTAGGCCTTCTTGATGTCGCGCTGGGACGCGTCCTTACCGACGCCGAGGGTGGCGTAGTAGTCCTTCTCCAGCCACTCCCTACGCATCGTGGTCGGCATGATCGACCTGGACGAGAGTCGGACGCAGCACGCGCTCTTTGAACAAGTAGCCCCGGCGCAGCTCCTGAGCCACGACCAGATCTCCGTCACCACCGACGGGGCCAGTCACGGCCTCGTGATACATCGGATCGAACGGCTTGCCGGCGGCGTCGATGGCTTCGAGACCCTCGGCACCGAGCGCACTCATCAGCGTCGCGTAGGTGCCGTTGAGCCCGTCGAGGATCTTCTCCTCGGCCGGGGTCTGCGTCTCATAGGCGAGGGCCGCGTCGAAGTTGTCCAGCGCCGGCAGCACCGCCTCGATGATGCGTTGCCCGGCGCGGTCCACGGTCTCGGCGTGATCTCTGGCGACCCGCTTGCGGTAGTTGTCGAACTCCGCAGCGAGGCGATGGAGAGCCTCGAGCTGTTCGCGGGCGGCGGTCCGCTCAGACAGAAGTGTCTCGAGCAGCATCGAGCGTGCTTCGTCCGGGTCCTCGGGCAACTCGAGACCGAGCGCTTCGGGACTCACCGCATCACGCTGGATCGGCGTGTCCTCGACGATCTCGGCGGTCACGAGTTCCTCGACCTCGCCGGGGGTCCAGTCTTCGAGGCCCTCGCGTTCGTGGGCCTCGAGGCTCTTCTTCTCGTCGTTCACGACTCGTCGTCCTCCACGATCTCGGCCTCGACGACGTCATCGTCGTCGCCGGCCTCTTCCGAGGCGACCTCGGTCTG
>JABDIW010000445.1 GCA_013003515.1 Acidimicrobiia bacterium | reverse complement strand
GCGACGGCACCGAGCCCGGGAGCAACCTTGCGGGCCGCCTCGACGCCGACCACTGCCCACCCTGTCGCTTCGACGAGCTTCTCCACCTGGCGACTCCACTCCGCTGCAACGTCGGGCACCGTCGCCGACCGGTCGAGCAGCCACCCTGCCCGGCCCCGAAATGACTCGAGGGACACCGGTGGCAGGTGGCCCGGATCGGGCTCGACGGTGAGCACCCCGGTGGCGTCCGCCCCGTCGAAGACGAGGTCGCGAGGAGTCATGTCGACCAGCGTGACCGTGGTCAAGAGGGGCGCCCGCCAGGTGAGCCGGTTGGCGATCCGCGTCCTGTCGATGACGGCGACATGGCGCGGTGGCACGGGAGTGATGCCGAAGACGACCCACACCAGAATCGGAACGGCAACTGCGAAGAGGCTCAACCAGGCCATGGCGTCGACCCTACCCCACCCCTACGATCGGCAGCGATGCCGGAGTTACCCGAGATCGTCACCTACCTCGAGGCGCTCGAACCGAGAATCGTCGGACAGCCCCTCGAGCGGATTCGACTGAAGAGCTTCTCGCTGCTGAAGACCTTCGACCCCCCGACGTCGGCAGTGGAAGGCACCACCGTCACCGGGCTCTCCCGCATCGGGAAGCGCATCGTGTGGGAGTTCGACGAGCTCTTCCTGGTCTTCCACCTCATGATCGCCGGGCGGATGCGATGGCGCGACAGCGGGGCCGCCCTTCCAGGCCGAATCGGCCTGGCGGCCTTCGACTTCCCGACCGGCACAGTCCTGCTCACCGAGGCCGGCACCAAGCGGCGGGCTTCACTCCACGTCATCCAGGGCAGAGAGGCCCTCGCCGACATCGATCCCGGGGGGATCGAAGTGATCGGCTCCACACCCGAACAGTTCCGGGACGGTCTCCTCGCCGAGCGCCACACCCTGAAGCGGGCGCTGTCTGATGCCCGATTCATCTCAGGGATCGGTGGTGCCTTCGCCGACGAGATCCTCCACAGGGCCCGGCTATCACCGATGCAGATGAACACCAACCTGGACGAGAACGAGATCGCCGCCCTCCACCTGGCAGCCGAGGCGGTACTCGTGGAGTGGATCGAGCGGCGCAGAGCGGATGTCGGCGACGAGTTCCCCGAGAAGGTCACCGCCTTCCACGAGGCAATGGCCGTCCACGGCAAGTTCGGCGAGCCATGCCCGGTCTGTGAGACACCGGTACAGCGGATCGTGTACGCCAGCCGCGAGACCAACTACTGCCCGACCTGTCAGACGGGGGGCAAGGTGCTTTCCGACCGATCGCTGTCTCGCCTCTTGAAAGACGATTGGCCCAAGACGGTCGACGATCTCTAGCGCCGACTCCTGAACCACTCGACGGTGGCGGCAAGACCCTCGTCGAGCGGGGTCCACGGTTCCCATCCCAGGTGCTTGGCGGCCAGCGTCGGGTCGAGACAGGATCGGCGCACGTCCCCCGGACGCTCCGCGCCCCAGCTCGGCTCACCGACGCGTCCGGTGAGATCTCGCAGCGTCGTGAATATCTGGTGGTTGGTGGTCTCGACCCCGGTGGAGATGTTGAAGAAGCGGCGGCCGCCCTTCTCGGCAGCGAGGAGGTGGGCCTCGACGACGTCGGCGACGTATACATAGTCGCGTGTGTGCTTGCCATCGCCGAAGATCGTCGGTGTCTTCCCATCGAGCAGCGTGTCGGTGAAGATCGCGATCACACCACCCTCGGCCCCCGCACCCTGACGAGGTCCGTAGACGTTCGATGGGCCGAGAACGACCCAATCGATGCCGGTCTCCGCTCCGAAGTACCTGACGTAGCGTTCTGCAGCGTCCTTGGCCACGGCATAGGGCGAGGACGGATGCCGACCGTGGCGTTCGGTCACCGGGAGGTCCTCGGCATCGCCATAGACGGCCCCGCCCGACGACGTGAGAACCAGACGCTCGGCCCCGGACTCGACGGCTGCACGAGCCACGTTGACGGTGCCGACGACGTTGACCATTGCATCGCGCACCGGGTCGGCGACGGACGTGGGCACGTCGGCCTGGGCAGCGAGGTGGAAGACGACTTCGGGAGCGAACCGCTGCACCACATCGCCGATCTCCGAGGCAACGATGTCCATCTGGTGGAACGTGACGTCACCTGCGTTCCTGGCATCGGAGAGGCGATCGAGGTGGCCCGTCGAAAGGTCGTCGATGACGAGAACGGCGGCACCGTCGTTGACGAGTTGATCCACCAGGTGGGAGCCGATGAACCCGGCTCCCCCGGTGACGACGGCGCGACCGATCATCGCGGCGGCCTCACGGTGATGGAACGCTCGCCGAGCTCGATGCCCGGAGCGACGCGGATCCCGGCGTGGAGCTCACATCCGGCGCCGACGACGGCGTCCTCGCCGACGATGACGTGATCGATCACACGAGCCCCGGCGCCGATGACGGCGTTTCTCCCGACGATCGAACGCCGCACCACCGCCCCCTGGGCAATGGTGGCTCCGGCGAGCACCACGGACTCCCTCACCTCTGCCTCGGCCTCGATCGATGCTCCGGCGCCCACGTAGCTCCAGCTCCCGGAACGGCGGCCGACGACATGGGCGTCATCGGCGGCGAGATGGGGTGTGTCGGCCTGGACGCGCTCATGCGTGTCCAGATAGAGGTGGGGCGTGCCGATGTCGAGCCACCCACCGTCGACGACGACCCCGGCGAGATCCTTGCGAGCCGCCAGCTCGGGAAACACCCGACGCTCGAACGAGAGCGGCCCCGGCTCGAAGTCCTCCAGAGCCCGTCGCTCGACGATGTACAGGCCTGCGTTCACCGTATCTGCCGGAGCCGTGCCTGGAGCCGGCTTCTCGACGAACCGCTCCACCCGCCCGTCGTCGTCCAACACGACAACGCCATAGGCAGACGGATCGGGAACCTGGGCAAGAGCGAGCACGGCCCCTGCCGAAGGCGCCGCGGCTACGAACCGGGCAATCGCAGTCGTGAAGATCACGTCCCCGTTGAGGACGAGGAAACGGTCGTCCATGCGATCGAGCACTGCCATCACCGCACCGGCCGTGTCGAGCGGGCGATCTTCCACCGCCAGCGACAACCGTGGGCCCGAAGGAGCACTCGCCAGGTATGCCTCCCAGGCAGCTACCTGATCGACGCCAACGGCCAGGACGACCTCATCCACACCGGCGTCTCCCAGCTGGCTCACCTGGTGCTCGAGGAACGGGCGACCGGCCAGCGGAAGCAGCGACTTGGGGGTAGAGGCGGTGAGAGGCCACATCCTGGTGCCGCGCCCTCCGACGAGCACCAGCGCCTGGCGGATCGGGGACGGAGTTTCGATCGTCACGGGAGCGACGATACCCCGACCCGCCCCGTGCCGAGAGGCGCGACTGGCATACTCCGGCCGTGCCCGTCATCCCCCTGAACGAGCCCGGCCACGTCGGATACCTCTACTGCACCGACTCCGGGTGCACGGCCATCGACCCGCCCCTCGAGACCAGCGCGGCCGTGGCTGCCGCCCCACGCCCGATCACCAGGGTCGTCCAGACCGGGATCCCGTCGTGGCGCGTCAGCGGTGCCAGGCTGCTGGCTACCGAGCTGGGCGTCCCGGTCCACGGCCCGCCCGGAATCGCACCGCCGGCCCTGCCGATCGCAGACGGCGACGACCTCGGAGACCACATCACCGCCGCCGCCACTCCGACCGGGATCATGCTCACGACGCCCGAAGGGCTCTTCGTGGGCGACCTGGACGCGGAGATCTCCGACGTGTCCCCGGTTGCGGTCGTCGAATCCAGGGGACGCCTGGCTGCCGCCCATCGGTCGGACATCGCGTTCGGCTCAGCCGGACAGCGCCCGGCAGGGGCACTGGCGGACCTCGCTCCACCCACCCCGGGAGATCGCCTCAACGCCGACGCCGTCGAGCTGACCAACCGCGGTTCCGCAGACCTGTGGTGGGCAGACCCCAGGTGGGTGGGACCGACCTCCAGGACAAGCGACCTCGTCGCACGCCAGGGTTCACCGTGGGCGCCGGTGGTCGTCGACCTCGACGGGACCTCCGGCGTCGCCGACGCCCGCCGCGTTCCACCCGAGCGGGTAGCCACCGAACTCGCCGGCTTCGGCGCTCAGGAGGTCGTGGTCGTGAGCGCCGACGCGGCCCTCGCCGAACGAGCGGCAGGATTCCTCGTCCGCATCGGGGTGCGGGCGAGCTGGGCGTCGTGACCCGGCCGACCTGGTGGGGCGGGAACCGACACATCGTCTACACGGTGGTCGTATTCATTGCCCTTGCCTCCCTGGACAACACGGCTCTGGCAATGATCCCGGCGATGATCCTCCCGGTGTCGGCGGATCTCGGGGTCAGCGAGGTCGCACTCGGCTTCATGACGGCCACCGTGGTGCTGGTGACTGCGCTCACCGCAGTGGTCTGGGGGTTCCAGGGCGACCGCTCCAACAGAAAGACCCTGTTGCTGGCCGGGACCATCGTCTGGGCGGCCGGAACCGCGCTGTCGGCGACAGCCGGCTCCTACGCAGCCCTCTTCGGCTTCCAGGCCATCACCGCCGTGGGGCTGGGCTCGATCGCGTCCGTGGGGTTCTCAGTCGTGTCGGACTTGATCCGGCCCGGCCGTCGCGGCCTGGTGATGAGCTTTTGGGGTATCTCCCAGGGTGTGGGAACGCTGGTCGGGGGGCTCGTCGCATCCCAGCTCGGTGCGGGGGACTTCCGGAGACCTCTCATGGTCGTCGCCATCGCCGGAATCGCGTGTGCGGTGCTGTACGTGCCGGCCTTCAATCCGCCGCGAGGTTTTCGTGAGCCGGAACTGGAGGGAACCGAGATCGGAGACGAGCATGTCATCGATCGGTCACAGATACCCAGCCTGCTGCGTCGACCCACCAACCGGTGGCTCATCCTGCAGGGGTTCACGGCTCAGTTCGCATACGGCTCGCTGATCTGGGCCACCCTGCTGTACCAGACCAAGGTGGAAGCGGCCGGGTATGGCGAGCCGACCGCCACCAAGGTCGGAGGGATCTTCGTCGCCGTCTTCCAGGTGGGAGCGTTGATGTCGATCCTCGCCGGCCACATCGGTGATCGACTCCAGCGACGAACGACCCGGGGTCGAGCGATGCTGTCGGCGGCCGGGATCCTCGGTGCGATCCCCTTCTTCATGGTCTTCTTCTTCGTGCCACTCCGGGGGCTCGACGTCACCGAAGGCGCCGGCACCGCTCAGCTGATCCCCGAGGTCTTGAGGGAATTGGTCACCAATCCGTGGGCGGCGACTGCCTTCATCGCAGCCATCCTGGCGATCGCGTTGACGTCGGCCGACTCGCCGAACTGGTTTGCCCTCATCTCGGACGTCAACCTTCCTGAGCACCGGGGAACCGTCTTCGGGCTCGGCAATCTGACCAACGGGGTGGGCCGGGCGATCGGAAACGGCCTCACCGGCCCCACCGCTGCCGGCCTCAGCTCGGCGCTGCCACCACCGTGGAACTGGGCGACAGGGCTGGCGGTGTTCCAGGTGTTCTTCCTGCCGACCGGCTACTGCTACTGGCGGGCCGCCGAGACGTCGGGAACCGACATCGCCGATGTGAGGGCAACCCTCGCAGACCGCGCCGAGACCTGATCAGGTGACGGGAGCGTCGGGCAGCGTCGCGCCAAAGAACTCGACGAGGCGCTCCACGGCGTCTTCAGACGCAGCGTGATCGAACCCGGGGGCCGCATCGTCGTGGAATCCGGCACCCAGGCCGCCGTAGAGCACCACTTCGGCCTGAGGCAACGCCGTCCGCAGCTCTTCGACCTGGTCGGCAGCCGGGTCGTCGTCCCCGTACAAGGCAAGGACCGGTCCGCTCACCCGAGGGAGGGGACAGCCGATGAGGGCGACTGCTTGGGCACGACGGAAGTCCCGATCCGGACAGTCGCCCATGCCCAGGATCCCGAATCCGTGCTCGGCCGAAGACCAATCGGCGGCTGGATTGGTGATGAACGACGCCACGTCGTCAAGGGTGCGGGGCGATCCGTCGAGGGGCACCACGACAGCCACACCGTGCCGGGCGAGACGACGGGCGAAGGCACGCGTCGACGCCGTTGGGTCTCCAGCGACGAGAACGATCGTCGGCCAGGAACCCGCGAGATCGGGCCGCGTCAGGTACGCATCGTGGATGCGAGGACCCACGGCGACACGAGTCCTGGCGAACAGAATGGGAACAGTGCCTTCCCAGGGCAGAACGCTCATCGCGCGGAGGCTAGCTGCCGTTCACCAGCGATCCCGCGTTCCCAGAAGTCGGTAAACCGGGCACCGGAGCCGGCCGATAGACGTTGCCATGGTCAAGCCACTTCGCCATGACGAGGGCTTCACCATGATCGAATTGATCATGGTGATGTTCATCATTGGCCTGCTCGTCGTGATCTCACTCGTGACGTTCATTGGATTCCGCGAGCGCGCCACCGACGTCGGCAACGATGTCGAGACGCGATCGGCGATCCTCGAGAACGCCCAGGCGGACGGGAAACTCACCACACTCGAACAGGTCGTGGTCGACTCCATTTCTCTGGATCCGGAGGATCGGCCGGCGATCATGCTGTCAGCTGCGGACGAGATCTGCGTGTGGTCCGACAACGGTGACTCGACATGGACCGGCCTGTGGGAGTCGACCCCCGATGGCGGAGCCACCCTGTTGACAGCCAACTTCACGACACTGCCGGCTTCCTGCCCAACAGCTGCCGACCTCGTCTCTGAGCCCTGGGGCTCGTAGCCCTCAGACGGTGCGGACGTGGGTCACGGCCCCCGACCGCAGCTCGACCATCCCCTGGTCTGTATCGACGAGCAGGGCTCCGTCACGACCGATGTCGACGGCCACACCCTCTCCCGGCCCCGGCGCGCCCTCCCACGTGACCCGTTCACCGAGGGTCGCACAAGCCTCGCGATAGCGATCCCGACCCCAGTCACCGGGACCAGCGGCCACCGCCTCGACCAGCTTCCGGGCCCACTGCTCGGGCACCGACCTGACCGCGGCGTCGCCAGGGTCGACGTCGTACACGCCGACGATGCCCTCCGGCGGATCCGGCCACCACAGGTTGACGCCGACACCGACAACCACGACCTCATCGAGAGCCTCGGTGAGGATGCCTCCGGACTTGGAGTCGCCGCGGAGAAGGTCGTTGGGCCACTTGAGCTCGAGCCCGTCGATGGTGTCGATCATGGCGAGGCCGGCAACGAGGGTCAGAACGGGTCGAGTCTCGGCACTCCATCCGGCAACCGAGAACGCCAGCGAGGCCGCCACTGCCCGTGGGGCGTTCTGCCATCCGACCCCACTCCGCCCCCGGCCCGAGCGCTGCCGGGTTGCCGTGACCAGGGTGGGCTCCGACACCCACCTGTCTCGCGCCTCATCCTGGGTGGACGCGACCTCGTCGAGATGAACCGTGATCATGGACTCCATCCTGGCGCGTCGCCCGCTCCCACGAACGCCCGTCTGTCGATACCCTGTATCCAAGAGCACCAGCACGGAGTCAAACCCCCAGCGGGCGCGAGGACACCAGTGAACGACGACCGGATAGAACAACTGCGAGAGCTCAAGGCGGAGGCGCTGGCTCCGGCGTCCGAGCGCGCCGCCGACCGTCAGCACGATCGCGGCAAGCTCACTGCCAGAGAGCGCGTCGACCTGCTCATCGACAAGGGCTCGTTCCAGGAGCTCGACATGCTCGCCCGCCACGACGCCCGTGGCCTCGGTCTGGAGAACCACCGACCGCTCGGCGATGCCGTCGTCACCGGATGGGGCACGGTCGACGGTCGCACCGTCTTCCTCTTCGCCGAGGATTTCACCGCCTACGGAGGGAGCCTCAGCGAGGTCGTGGCCGACAAGATCTGCAAAGTGATGGATCTGGCCATGGACACCGGAGCGCCGCTCGTGGGCCTCAAGGACTCGGGCGGAGCGAGGATCCAGGAAGGCGTCGCTGCCCTCGACGGCTACGGCCGCATCTTCGAGCGCAACGTCCGCGCCTCGGGCCTCATCCCCCAGATCTCGGTCATCATGGGCCCATGTGCCGGCGGCGCCGTGTACTCGCCGGCGATCACCGACTTCGTGTACCAGGTCGAGGAGACCGCCCATCTGTTCATCACCGGGCCCGACGTGATCAAGGCAGTGACCGGCGAGGAGGTCACCTTCGACGAGCTGGGCGGAGCCCATGCTCACGCCGGATCGTCGGGCGTCACCCACTTCGTCGCCGCCGACGACCGTGACGCCATGGAACAGGTTCGGTACCTGCTGTCGTTCCTGCCCTCCAACAACATGGAGGTCCCGCCGTACTTCACACCTCTCGATCAGCCAGACCGGATGTCGGAGCGTCTCACCGACCTCGTCCCCTCCTCACCGAACCAGCCGTACGACATGGTTGCCCTGGTCGAAGAGATCGTCGACGACGCCGACTTCTATCAGGTCCACGCCGAGTTCGCCCCCAACATCGTGGTAGGCCTGGCCCGCCTCGACGGTTACTCCGTAGGCATCATCGGCAACCAGCCGGCGTCGCTGGCGGGGACTCTCGACATCAAGGCATCCGAGAAGGCGGCCAGGTTCATCAGATTCTGCGATGCCTTCAACATCCCGCTCATCACCTTCGTCGATGTCCCGGGGTTCCTTCCCGGCGTGGACCAGGAGCACAGCGGCATCATCCGGCACGGAGCCAAGCTGCTCTACGCCTACGCCGAGGCCACCGTGCCCAAGGTCTCGGTCATCACCAGAAAGGCGTACGGCGGCGCCTACGTGGTGATGAACTCACGGAGCCTCCGCGCCGACATGGTGTATGCCTGGCCCACCGCCGAGATCGCGGTCATGGGAGCCCAGGGCGCAGTCAACGTGATCCACCGTCGCGAGATCGCCGACTCCGACGATCCCGAAGCGAAGCGTGCCGAGTTGATCGCCGACTATGAAGAGCGATTCAACAACCCGTACATGGCCGCCGAGCGGGGCCTCGTCGATGATGTCATCGAGCCCCGCGAGACGCGGCCCCGCCTGATCCGCACCCTCGAGATGCTGCGGACCAAGCGTGAGGGCATGGCGCCCAAGAAGCACGGCAACATCCCCCTCTAGGCTGCCCCCCATGGAGTCCGTCCTCATCGCCAATCGCGGCGAGATCGCAGTTCGAATCATCCGGGCAGTCGCCGAGCGTGGCATGCGCACGATTGCCGTCTACTCCGAGCTCGACCGCGACGCCGTGCACGTCGATCTGGCCGACGAGGCATGGAACATCGGACCGGCTCCCGCCGCCGAGTCATACCTCAACATCGACCGCATCATCGAGGTCGCCGCCGAGTCGGGAGCCGATGCGGTTCATCCCGGGTACGGGTTCCTCGCCGAGAACGCCGACTTCGCTCAGGCCGTGATCGATGCCGATCTCATCTGGATCGGCCCACCGCCTCACGCCATCGCCACGATGGGCGACAAGATCGCATCGCGCCGGGCCGCCACCGAAGCCGGGGTCGAAGGCGTCCCCGGCAGCATCGATCCGGTCACAGCGGTGTCCGAGGTGCGCAGGATCGGCGACGAGGTCGGATACCCGCTCGCCATCAAGGCCGCCCACGGTGGTGGTGGCAAGGGCCTCAAGATCGTTCACGACCCAGCAGACGTCGATGACGCCTACGAGTCGGCCCGTCGCGAGTCCGAAGCCTGGTTCGCCAGCCCCGAGGTGTACGTCGAGAAATACCTCCAGAACACCCGCCACATCGAAGCCCAGGTTCTGTTCGACACCCAGGGCAACGGCGTCTTCCTCGGCGAGCGCGACTGCTCGGCGCAGCGCCGGCACCAGAAGCTGATCGAGGAGACACCGGCGGTGGGCTTGACCGCCGACCAGCGGATCACCCTCGGCGAGAAGGCACTGGCGATCGGCGCTGCCGCCGGATACCAGAACGCCGGAACGGTCGAGTTCCTGCTCGACGAGAGCGGCGACTTCTACTTCCTCGAGATGAACACCCGGCTCCAGGTGGAGCACACGATCACCGAGATCGTCACCGGCATCGACCTGGTTCACGCCCAGCTCTCCGTCGCCACCGGTCAGCCCCTCCCGATCACGAAGACTCCCGAGCCGCGCGGCCATGCGATCGAGATGCGGATCAATGCCGAGGACCCCGGCCGCGACTTCGCCCCGTCACCCGGCGACATCGTCGAGTACCACGAACCCGGCGGGTACGGGGTGCGGGTCGATTCGGGCGTGCGAGGCGGCTCCACCGTCAGCCAGTACTACGACAACCTCATCGCCAAGCTGATCGTGTGGGGCGCCGACCGTGCCGAGGCGATCGACCGGGCCCGGAGGGCGTTGCGTGAGTTCACCATCACAGGAGTGGCGACCACCATCCCGGCGCATCTCGTCATCCTCGATCACCCGACATTCGTGGCGGGCGAGCATCACACCAAGTTCGTAGAGGACCACCTCGATCTGTCAGGTCTCGAGCATCCGGCGGCTCCCGCCATTCCCGAGGACGAGGAGTTGACCGAGCGATCCATCACCGTGGAGGTCGGAGGTCGGCGATTCGTCGTGAAGCTGTGGGCACCGCCACTGCCTCAGCAGTCGGCAGGCACCCGTAGGGCCGCGCCCCGACGTCGACCGCCCCGCCTCGATTCTGGCACGAGCAGAGCCGAAGGGGACGGAGTAATCCGTGCGCCGATGCAGGGCACCATCGTGAACTACCACCACGAGGCCGGGAACGCGGTCAAAGCCGGGGAGGCCGTCTGCGTGCTCGAGGCGATGAAGATGGAGAACGAGATCTCGGCTCCGATCGATGGTGAGATCGTCGAGCTTCGCGTCCAGCCAGGCGATGCAGTGTCGTCCGGCTCGGTGCTGA
>JABDIW010000426.1 GCA_013003515.1 Acidimicrobiia bacterium | reverse complement strand
CTCGGTCTTCCCGAGGAGATCGTGTGGCGACAGCCCTTCCCGGGCCCCGGCCTGGCGGTCCGGATCATCGGCGAGGTGACCCAGGAGCGTCTCGACATCCTCCGCGACGCCGACGAGATCGTCCTCGAGGAGATCAGGCGGGCCGGGCTCTATCGGGACCTGTGGCAGACGTTTGGTGTGCTTCCCGCCATCAAATCGGTCGGCGTCCAGGGCGATGGACGTACCTACGCCTATCCGCTGATCGTTCGGGCGGTGACGTCGGACGATGCGATGACTGCCGACTGGGCGCGTCTGCCGTACGAGGTACTCGAGCGCATCAGCTCACGGGTCATCAACGAGGTCACCGGCATCAACAGGGTCGCCTACGACGTGTCGTCGAAGCCTCCAGCCACCATCGAGTGGGAGTGATCCGGGCCTGATTCCGGCACATCGTCACGTCTTTCGCTGCTCAAGACCGACCCCTCCAGCGCCGATACCACCAGAAGCGCTCCTGGAGAGATCGTGGCCTGGAATCAGGACCCAGAACTACAACAGCTGTTCCGCTCGGAACTGGCAGAACGCACCGGACACCTCGTAACCGGTGCCCGAGCCATGCAATCGGGCGATGTCACCGATGAGCTCGCCGGGCAGATGCTGCGCGAGGGCCACACCATCAAGGGCACCGGTCGTGTCATGGGTTTCGAGGCCATTTCGCGGGCCGGTCAGACACTCGAGCAGGTGTGGCGTCGCATCCAGCATGGCGATATCGCCAGCAGCGGCGACCTCGGTATCGCGCTCGAAACCCTGTCTTCCGTGCTCGCCGACGCCGTCGAAGCAGACCCCGAAGAGGGAACGCCTGCTCTCAACGAGGCCCACAGCGCCCTGAACAAGGTGCTCGCAGAGGAATCCGAGCCCGACCCGGAGGCGGACGGCGACGACGATGCCGTCGAACGGAGAGCGGCGGGTACACCCGCCAACCTCGGTGGTCTCCTCAGTGCCCTCGAGGACTGGGCAACGGCCGACAGCATCCTTGTGAACGCCGGCACGCTGTACCGCCTGATCAACGAGGCCACCACCCTGCGAATCCACGCCGACTCGCTGGCGGGATCCACCCCCGGGCCCGAGACAGAACGTCTCTCCACCACGGCTCGATCCGTCCAGGTCGGGGCTATCGATCTCGCCTCTGTGCCGCTCACCGAGATCACCAACACCCTGCCGCAGCTCGTCCGCTACCTCGCCAAGAAGACCGACAAGGAAATCCGCTTCGAGCTGGTCGGTGACGACCTCGCCGTGGATCGCCAGGTCCTCGAGCGCGTCTCGGATCCGATTCGTCAGCTCCTCGTCAACGCCATCCAGCATGGGGTGGAGACAATGGACATTCGCGAAAACGCCGGTAAGCCGCCAACGGCGACGATTGCGGTCCGGGCCTCCGTCAAGGACAACCAGCTCGAGGTGATGGTGTCGGATGACGGCGCCGGCATCGACTGGGAGGCAGTCGAGTACGTGGGTCGATCTCAGGGTCTCCTCGGCACCGACAACGAGGCGACGCCCGAATCGCTTCGATCGCTCCTCTTCGAGCCAGGTTTCACGACCGTGCAGACGCCGACAGAGCTGGTCGGCGAGGGGGACGGTCTCGCCGACGTCGTGGCGGCCATCGAGTCACTCAACGGAAGTCTCCACTTCGAGTCGGACGAGCTCGGCACCACCGTGACCTTGCGGGTTCCCACCTCGCGCGCCCTCCAGCGAGCACTCATCGTGCGTACCGGGGGTCAGCATTGGGGGATCCCCGAAGCGGCTGTTCTGGACGTGCTTCCGATGTCCCAGGTCGAGTTCCTCGATGGCGAGGGGCGTTCGGAGATCATGTGGCGAGAGCACCGGATCGTCGTCACCAGCCTCGGTGACCTGATGGGTCAAGCCGGCGGTGGGGACAAGGTGGTGATCGTCCTGTCGAGCCGCTCGGGACCTGTCGCAGTCGGCGTTCCCGAGGTTGTGGAGTCCCGCGACGTCGCCGCCAAGGAGCTCGGACCACTCCTGCAGGGACCCAGTCACCTCACCGGGGCTGCATTGCTGGGCTCCGACCGGGTGGTGCTGCTCGTCGACGCCGCCCGGCTCGCCGAGCAGGCTCGTGGCTTCCCCGCCGGGGGCAGCGAACGCGCTCGAGTCCTTGTGGTGGACGACAGCCAGGGCGCTCGTGAGGTCGTCGCCGGTGTGTTGGCAACCGCAGGTTTCGCCACGGTGAAGGCATCCGATGTTCCCGAGGCATTGGAGATCCTCAGCGACAAGATCGTCGACGCCGTCGTCGTCGACTACGCCATGCCCGGCAGCGACGGAATCTCGCTCATCGAGAGCGTTCGGATGTCGTTTGGCAGGGTCCCCATCGTCATGCTCTCCGGCGTCGCCACCGAAGAGGATCAGCAACGTGCGGTTGCTGCCGGTGCAGACGCCTACTTCGACAAGGCAGATTTCAGAGAGGGAGTGCTGGCAGAGACATTGCAGTCTCTGGTGGCTTCCCGCGGTACGGAGGAACAAACATGAAAGTGCTCGTCGCCGACGACTCGCCGGTCCTCCGGGCCGCGGTCACCAAACTCGTTGAGGGGGCCGGATTCGAGGTCGTGAGCGCCGTCGACGGCGTCGAGGCGATCACCCGGTTCTACGAGGAGAAGCCCGACCTCGTGCTCCTCGACGTTCAGATGCCGAAGCTGACGGGGTACGTGGTCTGTCGCCTCATCAAGGAAGACCCGGCGATGGCCCACATCCCGGTGCTCATCCTGACGGTGCGCGACTCCGAAGAGGACCGGTATTGGGGCCGCCAATCGGGCGCCGACGGATACCTCACCAAGGAGATGCTGGGCGACGGTCTCGTCACGCACATCAAACAGACGCTGGCCTCCAGGGCGCTCACCGAGCTGAGCCGCGGTCAGTTCCTCGAGCAGCCGGTTCTCGGTGAGTCGGACGTGCTGACCAGGGTGTGCGAGATGCTGGACCGCAAGCTGTTCGAGGCCACCGTCGTCAACGAGTTGACGGCTGTCGGCACCGAGGCGATGGGTCTACGTGACACCGTCGACAACATCCTGCAAGGTCTCAGGCACCTGGTGGCGTTCGACGCGGGGGCCATCGTCCTCTCCGGCGACTACCGCATGTACTTGAGGTCCGAGGTGCCGCTCTCGGCCGAGGAACTGTCGGGTCTCTACGACCTGGTTGCTCGCCAGTTCGGCGCTGCCATCAGCCGTGAGGTCGATCCGGGCGACCTGTCCGTGTTCCTCCTCGGTCAAGACCCTGATCCGACCGCTCCGGAGGACCGTGAGTGGTCTTCGTTCTACGCCGTTCCGTTGCGCCTCCGTGGCGAGACGGTTGGGATGCTGGTCCTGGCAGCCCGTCGTTCCGGTGCATTCCCCGAGGGTGTCTATCGCACGATGCGAACCATCGAACCGGCGGTCGCCGCAGTGGTGGATTCTGCCGTGCGTTATCAGGAGGGAATGGTCCGCGAGGCGGCCTCCAACCTGAGCGCTCTGTCGGGGAACTGAACCCCGACCGAGACCGAATTACACGGCTGTAACCGCCCCGTATACTCGGGCGCCCATGTCGGCGCTCCTGGAAGATCTCAACCCGTCGCAGCGCCATGCCGTCGCTCACGGTGACGGACCGCTCCTCGTGGTGGCCGGAGCCGGGTCGGGCAAGACGCGGGTCCTCACCAGCCGAGTCGCCCACCTGATCCAGGACCTCGGGGTCTCACCGCACGAGATCCTCGCCATCACCTTCACGAACAAGGCTGCCTCCGAGATGAAGGAGAGGGTCGGGGCGCTGGTGGGGGGCGTGATCGACAGCATGTGGGTGTCGACGTTCCACTCGGCATGCGCCCGGATACTGCGGCGAGAGGCACCGCGCCTCGGCTACCGGTCGTCGTTCTCCATCTACGACTCTGCCGACTCGTTGCGTCTCATTCGCTATGTGGTGCGTGATCTCGACCTCGACCCGAAGCGGTTCCCGCCCAAGTCGTTGCGGGCCGTCATCTCCAACGCCAAGAACGATCTCGTCGACTACGAGACGTACTCCGACACCGACAGCGGCTTCTATCACGACAAGGTCTCGGACGTGTACCGCTTGTACCAGCAGAGGCTGCTCGAGGCCTCGGCCATGGACTTCGACGACCTGCTGATGCTCACCGTCGACGTGATGCGGGTGTTCCCCGACGTCGCCGAGCAGTATCAGCGGCGCTTCCGCCACGTCCTCGTGGACGAGTACCAGGACACCAACCATGCCCAGTACGTGCTGGTGAACCTCCTCGCCGAGCGACACCGCAACGTGTGCGTGGTCGGCGACTCGGACCAGTCGATCTATGCGTTCCGCGGCGCCGACATGCGCAACATCCTCCAGTTCGAGAAGGACTACCCGGACTGCTCGGTGGTGATGCTCGAACAGAACTACCGATCCACCCAGACGATCCTCGACGCCGCCAATGCGGTGATCGACAACAACGCCAGTCGCCGACCCAAGCGCCTCTGGACAGACGCCGGTCAGGGCCACAAGATCGTCACATACGAAGCCGAGGACGAACAGGACGAGGCTGCGTTCGTCGCAGAGCAGATCCAGGATCTAGAGGTCGAGGGCGTCCGCCCCCGCGACATCGCGGTGTTCTACCGCACCAACGCCCAGTCGCGAGTCGTCGAGGAGATGTTCGTCAAGTTCGGGATCGGGTATCAGG
>JABDIW010000411.1 GCA_013003515.1 Acidimicrobiia bacterium | reverse complement strand
TGCCGGGCCGTCCGACCCATGTGAGGTGGTCGTTCATCCAGTCGAACCAGTCATCCATCATCGCCGTGGTCGGGTCGGCTCGATCCAGGTAGTCGTTCGGCTCGAGACCTTCCCCGACCCAGATTCTGACCGGACCGCGGCGGACCCTGTCGGCATCGACGGGCCAGATCACCTCGGTGCCCGAGATCGCGATCGGCACCAAGGGGACTCCAGCCCGCATGGCCAGCCATGCGGCGCCGCGTTTCGGTGGGTTCTCGGCCCACTCCCGCACGCGGCGGCCCTCGGGGAACAGACAGACCAGGCCACCGTCCTCCAGCGTCCGCAGGGCCTGTCTCATCGCACCCAGCGGCGCCCGATCACGCGACATCGGGATCGCGCCGAGGTTGAGGGTCAGCCAGTCGAAGAACCGGGTGCGCCCGTACAACTCGTCCAGCGCCAGGTACCGGGTGAACCTATCGGTGGCTATCCCGACGAAGACGGGATCGAGAAAGGAGAAGTGATTGGCGGCGAGAACGGCAGGACCCGGCGGTACCGATCCGGTGATCTCGAGATCGGTGACCAGCCGCCCCAGCGGGCGCAACAGAAGAGCTCCACGGTCGTGGATGGTGCGGGCGAGGAGGCCGATCTTCGGCTTAGCGATCGCCACCGAGCTCCGAGAACAAGGCAGCCAATGCGAGCTGCGGCCGCTGGTTTGCCTCGAGTGACTCGATCGTCTCGAGGACACGGTCGGCATGACGCATGGCCTCCCCGGGCATGACCTGGGTCAGATGGGAGACGGGAATGTCCGTGTTGCGCACCGGGGCACCCACCTGGGCCGCGGCCACGTCTCGGTAGAACCCGGCGAGGATCTCGAGGCCGGTCGCCCACAACGAAGATGCCGCACGCTTCAGCTGACGGTCGTGTCGCTCTTTCACGGCCTTGGACGACGCTCCGTCGGCAACCGCGGCCTGAGCCTCCACCGACTGCCGCTCCTTGAGTGCAACGAGAAGCGGATCCGTGGCAGCGAGGAGCTCTCCGGCGAGCCGGAATGAGTCACCGGGGTGACCGGTGAGGCGACCGGGCACGCCGAGCCACTGCCGCCGGTACTCGGCAACGTCCGGCTCAGTGACGAGAGCGAGGGCCAGGCCGGGTCTGCCCCCCGAGATCCGCGCCGCCTGGGAGGCGCGTTCGGGGTCGGCACCACCC
>JABDIW010000370.1 GCA_013003515.1 Acidimicrobiia bacterium | reverse complement strand
GCATGCGCAGCGTCATAACGGAGCCGGTGCCGTTCTCCTGCGCCCCGGTGATGAGCTGCGCGGTGCCATCGCCGTGAAGTTTCACGAACGCCCCGGCGGGTGATGCGAAGCTCGGCCACCAGCCGATGCCGACCCCGATGGCCTCGTGATCACCGAGTTCGGCGTCGCCCATGGACGCGACCGCGGTCTCGATGCACTCGGCCGCACCGATCTCGTCGTAGATCTGACCGACTGGACCCTCGTCCCCGGTCCGTACGACGTTCTTCAGGCGAAACTCGACGGGGTCCATCCCAATCGCTGCTGCCACCTCATCCGTGTGGGACTCGACCGCCCAGCAGGCTGCCGGTGCCGTTGGCGCGCGTACCGATCCCGATGGCTGATGGTTGGTGTAGATCAGGCGCGCGTCGATCTGGCAGGTGTCCATCTTGTAGGGGCCGGCGACGTGCATTGCCGCCACCTGGGGGAAGAAGGCGGCGTCGGCAATATAGGCACCGTTGTCGACGAGGATCTCGCCCGTGCGGGCGACGATCGTGCCGTCGTTCATCACCCCCGTGGTGATGTCGAAGATCATGCCCTCCCGCCGGCGGTCAGGAGCGATGAACTCCTCGTAGCGACTGAAGACCAGCTTCACCGGCCGCTTGGCCGCTTTGGCGAGGGAGGCAACGTGGGCCTCGTAGTGGAAGCCGCACTTGCCACCGAAGCCACCGCCCATGTGTGGCACGATGATGCGTACGGCGCTCACCGGTAGCTCGAGCGTTTCGCACACGCCATCTCTCGCTTCGAAGGGCACCTGGGTGCTCGTCCAGATGGTGACCTTGTCGCCCTCCCATTGCGCCGCAACGGCGCGGGGTTCGATGGGCGCCGCATGGCTGGCGTCGGACTCGTAGCGGGACGTCACCACATGATCGGCCCCGGCCAACGCGGCTTGGGCATCACCCTTGTTGATTGAGGAGAACTGGAGGATGTTGCCATCGCGGCCCATATCGTCGCCGCCCTCGTAGTCCGCCCAACCTTCGTGGACGAGGGGCGAGCCGGGTTGTATCGCCGCTTCCAAGTCGCCGACTACCGGAAGTTCTTCGTACTCGAAGGCGATGGCGTCGAGGGCTTGTT
>JABDIW010000368.1 GCA_013003515.1 Acidimicrobiia bacterium | reverse complement strand
AGTTCATCCCGTTCACGTGGGAGTGGGTGGCACCACTGGCCGGCGTCGACCCCGACCTCGACACCCGATTCGACCCGTGGGCGAACACCACCGCAGCATGGTGGTTGGTCAACCGGTCGATAGAGGTCGGCGATCATCCGTGGAAGCACTGGAACTGCCGCTGGGTCCTCTGACACCGGCAGCATCTACGATTGACCCCGTGAAGAAGCTCATCAGGCTCCTGCTGTTCGTCGGAGGCATCGCCATTGCGGTGTGGTACTTCAAGAACGAGCTGGTGCCGACGCCACAGTCGGCGCGCGGACCGGCGCCCCATTTCCGGACGCCCGACCACAACGGCCCACCCCCGGTTGCGACCACGCCGCCATCACAGCCCACAACACCGTCCGAGCCCTCCGCCCCCGACGACCTCACCGCGGTCAAGGGCATCGGTCCCGTGTACGCAGGCAGGCTCACCGACCTGGGCATCACAACGTTTGCTGCTCTCGCGGCGGCCGACGCTGCCGCCATCGCCGACGGGCTCGATGTCTCTCCTGAACAGGTCTCCGACTGGATGGTCCAGGCGTCTCGACTCGCCTGAACGCAGACCGGCCGCCTCTGAGGCTCAGAACCGGCCGCTGATGCGGCTCACCGCTACCCGGTCCCGCACCGCGAACCGGCCCAACACCGAGTAGGCGAGGAACGTCCCGGCGAACACCGCCACCCCCACCGGGATGTCGTACTGGATGCCGGCCGGGATGTCGTTGGGGATCACGTCGAGCACCCAATCGGCGAACCATGGCGGTCCCGACGGCAGCAACCACTGGAACAAGAGGAAGCCGAACACGACGAGGGCGATGCCAACCATGTTGACGCCTCGGTACACGCCTCCCCGCTCATAGAGGGCGTCGGCCAGGTAGCTGCGCCCTCGCACGACGAAGAAGTCGGCACAGAAGACTGCGATCACCGGCACCAGGAAGCTGATCATCAACCGGTAGTAGCCGAGCAGGTCGCCGGCCTGGATCAGAAAGGCGATCAGAACGGCGGGGATGAGGAGCGCGAAAGCAGCGAGGCGCTGCGGAACTCGAGCCAAGAGCGTTGAGGTGTCGGCGCCGGCCGATTCCAGGTATCCAAAGGGCTGATCGAGGAACGCCGTGATCACCCAGACCGCTCCGAACGCCGCGGCAACCGCGCCGATCGACGACCCGACAGAGGCAACGATGAGATCCACCGGGTCGGCAGCAGTGCCGCTGACGACGCCGGCCCGTGCCCCCAGCAGGAGCAGGATCGCGGCCGGTGCTGCATACGAGATCGCCACGATTCGCGATGCCTCGGTCGGTGCCCCGGACGAGCGCCCGATGTCCATGACGAGCGGGAAGAGGAGAAGAGGCGCCGTGACCATGAGGTCGACGGCCGACACGAAGCGATCAGCACCACCACCACCGATGGACAAACCGCCGTCGAATCCGAGTCCGACGAGCCAGACCGCCGACAGCACCAGGGCCGCAACGAGCGCGAACCAACGCAGCCATACCCGTGTCGCGACCACCGGGCCGGCCAGGATCAGCAGCACCACGACGACCCCTGCGACCACCCACCCGATGAAGTCGGTTCCGCCGACTCCGGCGATCTCGAGGAGTTCGTCCAGCGCCTCGGCGCCGACGTGGAACTCGTAGCCGGCCCACCCGACGAGTAGAGCGCTCACGGCAATCGAGACGGCGGCACCGCCGACCGTGCCAAAGGCGGGACGCAGCATCAGGCCCCCGGGAACTGCGACGATCGCCGATGACCATGATCCCGCGGCGAGAACGAGCGCCCCGGAGCCGACACCAAGAGCGATGGCGATGATGACTTCTGGGGTCGACAATCCGAATCCGCCGTCCACCACGGGAAGGCCGAGGAGTGCCCCGGTCACCAACAGCAAGGGACCCAGAGCCAACGATCCCCACAGAACAGTGATGTCGCCAGGACCGAGCACCTCGCCGTAGGTGGGGTCGCGGGACCAGGTGTATGAGCCGTCGGCCATCGACCTTCATTCAAGCTGCTCAGTGGCCTCGTCGACCGGACCACTCCATCTTCATGTAGACGTCACCGGCACGCAGCTCGTCGATCATCTGATCGATGCGGCGCTGACGTGTCTCGGGTCGTTTCGCTCTGGTGACCCAGCCGATGTAGTCGTTGCGCTGATACGGCGGTCTCTCGTCGTATTCATCCCGCACGCCGGCGGCGTCGAGGGCCCGCGCAACGTCGGCCGGCATGGGGTACCTGGGGCGTCGTGTCATGTGGTCAGGGTACGGATCGTCGGTGCGGGAGGCTTCGGCCGATACCCTTGGCCCATGCTGTACACGGTCGACCCCGATCACCTCGCTTCGGTGTGCCCCGACGAGCCCCCGTATCGGGCCCGCCAGCTCCGGGAATGGCTGTATCGACACCCGGTCCTCGAGACCCAGCAGATGACCAACCTTCCCGGTTCGCTGAGGGATCGGCTCGAGTTGTGGCCCTTCGAGCTGGAGGCCGACCAGTCCGCCGATGGAGGCCGGACCCGCAAGTGGTTGTTCCGTACCGGCGATGGTGCTGCGATCGAGGCGGTTCTCATGGGATACCCGGACCGCACCACCTTGTGCATCTCTTCCCAGGCCGGCTGCGCCATGGCATGCACCTTCTGCGCTACCGGCCAGTTCGGGTTCGAGCGTCACCTCGAAGCCGGCGAGATCACCGCTCAGGTGGCCTTCGCCAAGGCGTTCCTCGATGAGTACGGCATGCCCAACTCGCCGCACCGGCTGACCAACGTGGTGTTCATGGGGATGGGCGAGCCTCTCGCCAATTACACCCATGTGCGGGAGTCGCTCCATCGCATGATCGATCTCATGGGCATGTCGGCACGCGCCATCACCGTTTCGACGGTGGGGTTCGTGCCAGGGATGCGGCGGCTTGCCGACGAACCCTGGAAGGTGAACCTCGCGGTCAGCCTGCACGCTGCCGACGACGAGCTCCGATCCAGCCTGGTACCGCTCAACGAGCGCTACTCCCTGGCCGAAGTCATCGAGGCATCCCGCCACTACTTCAAGGTGAAAGGCCGTCGGATCTCCATCGAGTGGACGCTCATCGACGGCACCAACGACTCCGTCGACCAGGCTCGCAAGCTGGCGGAGATCGCTCACGATCTGCGTGCCCACGTCAACGTCATAGCCCTCAACCCCACTCCCCTGTCGGCAGACCTGCCGCCGTCGGCCGATCGCGTCGCCGTCTTCATGGACGAGCTCCGATACGAAGGCGTCAACGCCACGTTGCGCGACACCAGGGGCCAGGACATCGACGCCGCATGCGGTCAGCTCCGCGTCCACTCCGAGGGAACGCCGATTCGGATCGATCGGGCAGTGCTCGAGGCTCGGTAGCCTTCGGTCTGCGAACCAACCGGAGGATCATGAAGCTCGAGACCGGAGCCGACGCGCCGTACTTCAACGCCACCGACGATGAGGGCACCACGGTGACTCTCGACGACTACGCCGGGCACCCGCTGGTTCTGTACTTCTATCCAAAGGCCTTCACGCCCGGCTGCACCACGGAGTCGTGCGACTTTCGCGACCGCCACGAAGCCTTCTACAAGGCGGGATACGAGATCCTCGGCGTCTCGCCCGACCAGCCCGACAAGCTCGCCGAATTCCGCACCGAGTACGACCTTCCCTTCCACCTCCTGTCCGACCCGGATCACGTGATGGCAGACGCCTACGGCGCATGGGGAATCAAGAAGAACTACGGCAAGGAGTACGAGGGTCTGATCAGATCGACGATCGTCATCGACGCATCCGGCACCGTCGAGCACGCCTGGTACAACGTGAAGGCCACCGGACACGCCGAACGTGTCGCCAGGGAGTTGGTCGAATGACGCGGGCCACCATCGTCGCCGTCGGGGTGCTTGCGATGGTTCTCATGACGCCGGCAGCCGCTCTCGCCGACATCGTGTCGGTGTCGCCGGCCCAGGCCAAGACCAACGAGCCCGTCACGGTTGCCGTCGAGTCCGTCGAGGGGGACTCTTGTCTCACGTTCGAGCCCGAGTCTCTCGACTACATCACCAGCGACGGCCCGCAACCCTGTGGGACAGGATCGTGGTCGGTGATGATCGTGGTCGGATCGATCCCGGAAGGCGGGACGATGACCATCATCGAGACGGTCGGCGGAGCCGAGGTCAACCGAATCGAGATCGGCGTCGCGGAGGGATCGGGCACGACCACCACGACCACAGAGCCCGCCGAGACCACAACGACGTCAGAAGGCACAACGAACACCGCAACGGAAGCCACCACCACGACCGAAGCCACCACCACGACCACCACTGCGGCGGCGACGTCGACCACCGCGGCGACGACTACTGAGGCGACGGCCACAGAGGCGACGGCCACAGAGGCTACGACCACCACCGTTGTCGCGGCCGCCACGACCACGACGACGCCCAGCGAGGGACGGGACTTCCCCGGCGGTCCGATCATCCCCATCGCGCTCGTCGTGGTCGGAGTGGGGCTGATGATCTGGGGCGGCGTGTTCCACGCCTTCCGTCGCTGAGAACCCGGACTACTCGGCGTCGCCCCACGGTTAGCCTCGATCGAGACGCCACCGGAAGGACCCCATGAGCATGCTTCGCGACCTCGCCGACGTCGGGCAGTCGGTGTGGCTGGACTACATCCGCCGCCAGAT
>JABDIW010000388.1 GCA_013003515.1 Acidimicrobiia bacterium | reverse complement strand
GACGGGAACCACTGCGCCATGAGCGACCGCTCGAAGTGAGCGGCTCCCATCGTCCAGATCCTCACCTCACCTCCTGGCCGACACACGCGCACTGCCTCGGTGACTGCGTCGATCCACTTCATGTGATGGAGAGACAGGTGGAACCAAACCAGATCGGCGACGTCGTCGCGAAGGGGCAGCGACTCGCCTCGCCCTCCTGTGACCCAGGCTCCGGAGGTACCGGCTCTCTCCCACATGCCGGGCGACGGGTCGACGACAGACACCCGTGCTCCCGACGCTCGAAACGCCGCGGCGTGGGCCCCGGGCCCTCCGCCGACGTCCACGACGAGGCTCGCCGGACCGAGCTGGAGCTCACTGATCGCCCGAGCAGCGCGAGCCAGCAATGCCTTCGACGGCTGCCGGTGCGAGTACCCCTCGGCGAGCCGCTCGAGATCGACCTTCATGTGCCGTGGCGGTAGGCGCGACCGGTTGCCCTGAAGTACCCGACATTGACGCACCGGGTCGGTCCGACCCGCCAGGTCATCGCCTGTGGCTGGTGGATGTCGCCGAAATAGTGAAACGACGGACGACGCTCGCGGAGGTAGTCGAGCACCGCGACAGACCCTTTCTGGCGACCACCCACGACGTCGGACGACAGCGGCCGCAGTGCCGGCGGCACGTGGGTGCAGAGCACGTCGACCTCGCCGAGCCGCGACAGCTTGTCGGCCATGTCGTCCTCGGACACCTCGCCGGGTGTGTCGATGGTCTGCATCCCACCCCCCACCATCCCCACCGAGAGCCCTTCGATCTCGACGACCTCGCCATCGAGATACCGGCTCCCTTCGGGTAGGTGGCTACGCAGGACATCGGGACGATCGACGTTCCCGTACAGCACGTAGGACTCGGCGCCCTCGAGCGCGGCGGCGGTGGCCGCATAGGCCTGCTCGACCAGGGCGTCGTATTGGGTGCGCAGGGAGTCTGCTCGGCCCTCGGAGAACTCGTGCCACACCGCAGCGGCACCCTCGTAGTCGCCGGCGGTGCGCAACTCGACGATGCGAGCGACGAACTCCTTGCCGCAGACGTCGGCGATCATCCCGTCCAACGTGCGGTAGTCGATGAAGTTGAGCAGATCGCCCAACACCAGGAGCGGCTCGTCCGCCGCAGCGACCCTGGCAAGAGCGCCGAACGCGCCGTGTACGTCGGCGACGAGCAACATCAGTCGAGTGCCCTGGTGAAGACGACGGCGCCGACCGCACCGACGATCGCGGCTCCGAGGGCAAGTGCTGTGCTCCATCCGGCGAACTCAGCGGAGATCCCGGCCATGCCACTGCCAACCATGCCGGCTATGACGGCCTTACCCGTCCCGCCGATCCCGTTGTCCGGGTGCAGCCAATCCCAGCCTTCGAGGTTCGATGCGAGGGCGGCCATGACGATCCAGGCGAGCAGCGCCACGATGCCGACCGACAACAGGAGTGCATAGACGGGTATCACTCGGTCACCGAGTCCTGAACGGTCTGCAGGGCCTCGATCAACACGAAGATGACGGCGGCGAACACCACCACGGCGATCGTCGACAGGACCCTTGGTCGAAGCAGGATCTCGTCGACCCCGTTGCCAATGGCGATGGCGTCACGAACCGCTATCACCCACAGGGCAACCGCAGTCACGAGGAACATCCATCCGACGGGCCGACCTCCGGTGACGAAGAGCACCCCAAACGCAGTCGCCAACGCCACGAGGCCCGCAACGGAGGCGCCGGCGAGCGGCATCCCCACCGAGAACAGGCCTCCCCCCGGTATCGCCAGAGACCACAGCGGTGGTGGCTCAGGGCGGCTCCGCGGCCCGGAGAAGCTGTCGTAGATCTCGTGAGAGCACTTGGAACAGACGCTCGACTCGATCGGGTTCGAGGCACCACACACCCGGCAGATCCAGTCCGATTCGCGGGCTCGCTCCTCGACTGCCACGACGGCGGCGGCCACGGC
>JABDIW010000354.1 GCA_013003515.1 Acidimicrobiia bacterium | reverse complement strand
CGCTGGCGGGCATGTCCACCGGCTGCACGACGGCTTTCACCTCTTCGCCCATCTCGTCATGGGGCACACCAAACACCGCGATGTCGTACACCTTCGGGTGCATCGACAACGCGTTCTCGGCCTCCTGCGGGTAGATGTTGACCCCTCCGGAGATGATCATGAACGCCTTGCGGTCGGTGAGGTAGAGGTAGCCGTCCTCATCGAGACGACCGACATCACCCAGCGTCGTCCAGCCATTGTGCAGCCGGGACTCGGCGGTCTTCTCCTCGTCCTCGTGGTAGCTGAAGTCGCCGCCCTCGCTGAAGTAGACGCCACCCTCCTCGCCAACGGGCAGCTCGTTGCCGTCATCGTCGACGATGTGCACCACGCCGGACACGGCGATGCCGACGGTGCCGGGGTGGGCCAGCCATTGTTCGCTGTTGCAGTAGACGAAGCCGTTGCCTTCGGTCCCGGCGTAGTACTCGTGGATGATCGGCCCCCACCACTCGATCATGTCCTGTTTCACATGCACGGGGCACGGTGCCGCAGCATGCACGGCGCACAGCAGGGAGGACACGTCGTATTGGGCCCGGGTTTCCTCGGGCAGCTTGAGCATGCGAATGAACATCGTCGGCACCCATTGGCTGGTGGTGACGTGGTACTTCTCGATCGTCGCCAGCGCGGCTTCCGCATCGAATCGCTCCATGACCACGACCGTTCCGCCACTGCGCAGAACCCCACGACAAAAACGCAGCGGCGCGGCGTGATAGAGAGGGCCGGGCGAGAGATACACCGCACTGTGGTTGATTTCGAACAACAGCTGGCCAAGGCTGGTGACCGGTTCGATCGTCCCGAGTGGCACGTCGTCGACGGTGTTCTTGACACCCTTTGGACGGCCGGTAGTGCCCGACGAGTACAGCATGTCGTGGGCCTCGCCGCGATGGGGCAGGGGAGTGATGGGCTGATCGGCGATGGCTGCCTCGAACGATTCGTGCCCGTCGATCGCGCCGCCAACACTCAGGCGAGCCAACACGTTTGGAGTCGTCTTGATTACCTCGACTGCCGCGTCGGCCTTGTACGGCGAGGTGATGAACGCCCTCGCGCCGCAGTTGTTGATGATGTAGCTCATCTCCTCGTTGTTGAGCCGACTGCTCATTGCCGTGTAGTAGAGGCCGGCGTAGTGGCAACCCCACATGATCGACAGGTAGTCGG
>JABDIW010000353.1 GCA_013003515.1 Acidimicrobiia bacterium | reverse complement strand
CGCTGGCGGGCATGTCCACCGGCTGCACGACGGCTTTCACCTCTTCGCCCATCTCGTCATGGGGCACACCAAACACCGCGATGTCGTACACCTTCGGGTGCATCGACAACGCGTTCTCGGCCTCCTGGGGATAGATATTGACGCCGCCGGAGATGATCATGAACGCCTTGCGATCCGTGAGGTAGAGGTAGCCGTCCTCATCGAGGCGGCCGACATCACCAAGCGTCGTCCAGCCGTTGTGCAATCGGGACTCCGCAGTCTTCTCCTCGTCCTCGTGATAGCTGAAGTCGCCGCCTTCGCTGAAGTAGACGCCGCCCTCCTCGCCGACCGGCAGCTCGTTGCCGTCATCGTCGACGATGTGGACGACGCCGGATACAGCGATGCCGACGGTGCCAGGGTGCGCCAGCCATTGTTCGCTGTTGCAGTACACGAAGCCGTTGCCTTCGGTCCCGGCGTAGTACTCGTGGATGATCGGGCCCCACCACTCAATCATGTCCTGCTTCACGTGTACGGGGCATGGTGCCGCCGCGTGGACGGCGCACAGCAGGGACGACACGTCGTAGTGGGTCCGGGTTTCCTCTGAAAGCTTGAGCATCCGAATGAACATCGTCGGCACCCACTGGCTGGTGGTGACGTGGTACTTCTCGATCGTCGCCAGCGCAGCTTCTGCGTCGAATCGCTCCATGACGACGACGGTTCCGCCGGTTCGTAGAACCGCCCGACAGAAGCGGAGTGGCGCGGCGTGATAGAGCGGGCCGGGCGAGAGATACACCGCGCTGTGGTTGATCTCGAATAGCAGCTGGCCAAGGCTGGTGACCGGCTCGATCGTGCCGAGCGGCACATCGTCGACGATGTTCTTGACACCCTTTGGACGGCCGGTGGTGCCCGAGGAGTAGAGCATGTCGTAGGCCTCCCCGCGGTGGGGCAGGGGAGTGGTGGGCTGATCGGCGATGGCCACCTCGAACGATTCGTGTCCGTCGATCGCGCCGCCGACACTCAGTCGAGCCAATACGTTTGGAGTGGTCTTGATTACCTCGACCGCTGCCTCGGCTTTGTAGGGCGACGTGATGAACGCCCTCGCGCCGCAGTTGTTGATGATGTAGCTCATCTCCTCGTTGTTGAGCCGACTGCTCATTGCCGTGTAGTAGAGGCCGGCGTAGTGGCAACCCCACATGATCGACAGGTAGTCGG
>JABDIW010000335.1 GCA_013003515.1 Acidimicrobiia bacterium | reverse complement strand
CGGTTGCGGCAGCGTCGTCGGCCAGTCGGTAGTCGACCCATCGGCCCCGACGGGTCGACGCCACCAGGCCCGCCTCCCGCAAGATCCTGAGGTGATACGACAAGAGGTTCGGCGCAACGTCCAGCGCTTCTTGGAGATCGCAGACACAGCGTTGGTCTCGGTTCAGCTGGTCGAGAATCGACAGCCGGATCGGGTCGCTCAACGCACGAAATGTGGCTGCTCTCGATTCAATCGATCTTGTTTCAACATCTGTTGAAGCCATGTCCGTGAGTATATGCGATCCACCTGCTTCACCCGCAGTGCTGAAGGTCACATCGCTCGAGATTCGGCGTACACATCGGAGGCAATCACCCAGCCGAACGGCGTCCTGCAACGGGAACCGGTGTCGACAAGCGGTCCCGCCGACCAGATCACGAGCGCAGGGTTGCACGGCCAGGGGCCAGATGACACAGTGGACACAGGATCACATTCACCGTGGCAGTGGGCGATGGTCTGTTCACCGGCTCGCGTTGCGGTGACCCGCTCGATACAGGGATCTCGTGAACCAGCCGGCACGGAGGAAGCGTTGACGATCGCAGATCCACTCGCACGGCGATCGATGGCGGTTGTTGTGGTCGCTCTCATGATCGCGGGGTGCGGCGGCATCGGGTCCGATGGTGGCACCGGCGATGAGGTTGGTCGGGGAGGGACCGCGACAACAACGCAGCCCTCATCCGCTACGACCGGGTCGTCCGGACCCGGGTCGACCGTTCCGGGCTCGGGTGCCTACTACGTCCGGGTCGATGGCGGCTCCCGTGAGCAGTGCACTGGCACGACCGACGCGGCATACCCGGGCTCGGGCATGCACCAGCCGTGCGCTTGGGACCATCCATTCCGGGCCCTTCCCCCGGGCGGGGAGGCTGTGCTAGCGGGCGGTGGCACGCTCCTGATCGGTCCTGGCGAGTACATGGTCGGGTTCGGCGCACCGGGTGCCGAGGATTGCGACACCGACGATCGGTGGGGCTGTGCGATGCCTCCGGTGCCTTCAGGCCCCGATCAGGCACATCCCACTCGGATCGCAGGGGTTGGGTGGGACAGTGGCTGTCCGGATCCGGCCCAGCTCTGGGGTGCCGAGGCTGTGGGGCAGCTGATAGATCTCACCGGGGCGTCCCACATCGAACTCGCCTGTCTCGAGATCACCGATCACGCCGGATGTGTCGAAGACCACTCTGGCGGTCTGGCATGCCCTCGGGACGACTACCCGTTTGGGAACTGGGCATCGGTGGGGGTCTACGCCGAAGACTCCTCTGACGTCCACATCGTCGATGTTGACATTCACGGCCTGGCCGATGCCGGCGTCAGGGCGGGCCGGTTGACCGACTGGACCTTTGAACGGGTCCGGATCGCGGCGAACGGCTGGGTGGGTTGGGATGGCGACATCGAGGGCGACGATGCGAACAGCGGCACCATGTCGTTTCGGGACTGGACCGTGGAGTGGAACGGGTGTGTGGAGAGCTACCCGGGGGGAGACCCGATCGGGTGTTGGGGTCAGTCCGCCGGGGGATATGGAGATGGGCTCGGCACCGGCGAGACGGGTGCGACGTGGATCATCGAGGATTCGACTTTCCGCTACAACACCTCCGATGGACTCGACTTGCTCTATGTGCGTCGTGATGGCGCCGGCGTCACGGTGCGTAGGAGCAGCGCATACGGGAATGCCGGCGATCAGATCAAGACGGGGGGACCCACGCTCCTCGAAAACGTGATCGCGGTCAGCAACTGCGGGTTCTTCTCCGGCAAGGCTTTCACGCATGACGTCGACCCGTGTCGCTCGGGAGGGAGCGCCGTGGCACTGAACACTCATCGCGGCGGTGACGCCGTGATCGTCAACGCCACCATCGCCGGCCAGGGCGACTGCTTGATCATCGCGGAGTGCGCCGAAGGCCATGACTGCTCGGGCTCCGAGTCGGTCGTGGTTCGCAACACGATCCTGCTGGGAAATCCGGAGTTCGGTGGGGATGGCGACGTCACCTGTCTCGCCTGGAGCGCCTTCGATCGGGATCCGTTCGACTTCGATCATGTCATCATCGATGGCGTCAAGACAGATCGGCTCTGCCCTCCCGCCAGCCGGTGTGATGCCGGGACTGCGGTGGTGGACGCCAGTCTTGACGTGTTCGATGCACACCTTGGCTCGGGGAGCATCGCGATTGATGCGGGGACAGGCGAAGGCGCCCCCGTGGACGACTTCGCAGGACATGCCAGGAACAACCCTCCCGACATCGGGGCCTACGAGGCGGGTTGATCCCTATACGCCACGGCCGGCAGGCATGCCTCTAGATCACGCTCAGCGGAACGGTCACCGACTGGATGTCTGCGTCGAACGGGATCTCGCGGGTCCCGCCGGTGCGCCATTCGACGACGAGCAGCGGGCTGCTGCCACGCCCACCGTCCACCTGGAGCAGCAGGAATCGATCGTTGGCGCCGAACCCGATCAGGCGCACGTCGTCGTCGAACGCCATCTGGCGGATGATCGACCCGTCCAACTGGTCGACGATCAACGCGGTTCCGATGTCGCCGAGCGGGGCGACCCTCGCCAGCCACTGGCCATCGTGAGAGATGACCTGGCCTTCCAGCACGTCGTACTCGTCGGTCTCCACACGAACCAGGTTGAAGTTGAGAATGGCCAGCCCGTCGGTCGTCAGTTCGATGAGGTCGGCCGGAGGTTCCGATTCGCTCCGGTCGAGCGTGGCCCGATACCGCTCCATCTCCGAGATGACGAGGAACCGTCCGAACGAGGCGTTGTCGACGAATGCGGCGGGCGTGGACGCCACCCTCGCTCCGTCACGGTCGAGCACGTAGAGAAGGGGCACGAACGGCTCGGACAGCGTCCCCGCCTGGAACAGGTATCCCCAGTCGCCGGCAGCGACCAGTCTGTCACCAGGCCCGACCTCGGCAGGGGTGGCGTCTATCACCAGGCTGCCCGTCGTCGGGTCGATGTGGCCCGTGGTGAGGACGTGGGGTCCAGCACCGTCCGGGTTCGATGCCACCCAGGAGATGAAGCCCGGTTCGCTGTCGTGCCACACGAAGCTCGTGACCCACAGGTCGGTCACATCCAGGTCGGCAGGCTCACCGATCAGCAGCGTGCCGCCGTTGGTGGCATTCACCTGAATGGCCAGCCATCGCCCGGCGGCATCGAACTCCGACTCGACCGGAAGGCCAGGGATCCCAAAGGACCGTGGCTCGAAGTCGTCGGGCTCCCACACCACCAGGAACGTTCCCGAGATGTCACGGGTGACGGCCAACAGCGGTCCTGCGACGTCATCGACCCTCTGGCGAAGCGTGCGTGCGGGCTCGGTGGTGGTGGTGGTGAGGTCGGACCCGGAACCGGGCCCTCCGGCGAGATCGGGCAGCGTCGTGGGTGGGGCATCGGTGCGGGCGCCGGTGAAGTCGGCGGTCACCAGCACCAGGACGACGAGCGCGACGACGATCCCCGCCAGGCCCAACAAGACATTGGGCCGTTTCGGGGGCTGGGGCTCTCCTGAGGGGGAGGGCTCGAGGACCCGGACATTGCTCACGATCCCACGGTACCGGTGGCTGGGGACTCAGGGGAGCAGGAGAGGTCCGATCACTGTTGGGTCGAGATTGTGATCCGGATACACGAGTGGCAGTGGCGGTGCCGCCGGCTGGGTCACGTACAGGAACACGATCAGGCAGAACACGAGGACGAGGAGCGGAGTCACCTTCGATGCCACACCGATCATGGCATGAGGCTACCCGGGCAAGCCTCACGAGAAACACACAACTTCGACTCATCATCGACATCGGGGGGCGATACGGTCCTCTCATGAGATTCATGATCGTCGTGACGATGCTGCTGTCGATGGCCTTGATTGGCTGCACGGGCACCGATGCAACCGAACCGGTCGCCTCGCTCCAGACCACGGAGACCTCGCAGGCACCCGCCGAGGAGCAGACCTCCGAGGTGCAAGCCGAGGAGGCAATGCTCGACTTCTCCCAATGTCTCCGAGAGCACGGTGTCGAGGTGGGCGATCCCACGATGAATGCCGATGGCAGTCTCGAACTGCCACCTGTCGAGTTCGAGGGCGCCGCGGATGCCGACCCCGAGGCGATGATGGCGGAGATGGATGCGGCATTCGCCGAGTGTGAGGAGCATCTCGCGGGTGTCACCTTCGGTGCTCCCGATCCGGGTGCCGGAGTCGCGTTCGAAGACGCTCTGGTCGAGTACGCCGGGTGCATGCGTGAGCAGGGGATCGACATGCCCGACCCCGACTTCTCTGGCGATGGAGGGTTCATCACCGTCGGTCCCGACTCCCCCGGGGCCGAGGACGAGTTTGAGGCTGCCCACAGTGAGTGCCAACCCATCCTCGCCGGGGCAGGGCTCGACTTCTGAGCAAGATGGCGGCAGACGTCCGAAGACCCCCAACTAGTCTCGGTGTGTTGTCGACCAAGGACCTACATGATCGATTTCCAAGACCGTGTCGCCGTCATCACCGGAGCCGGGGGCGGCCTCGGTCGTGAGCATGCTCTGCTCCTGGCGTCCCGCGGAGCAGCAGTCGTCGTCAACGACCTCGGTGGGTCTGTCGACGGTGAGGGAGACTCGCATTCGGCAGCCGATGTCGTGGTGGACGAGATCAAGGCCGCCGGTGGCGAGGCCGTTGCCGAGTACTCCTCGGTCTCTACCCCCGAAGGGGGAGAGGCGATCATCCAGAAGGCGGTCGACGAGTACGGCAGGGTGGACGTCGTCGTCAACAACGCCGGCATCTTGCGTGACAAGTCGTTCGCCAAGATGGAGCTGGCCGACATCCATTCGGTGCTCGACGTTCACCTTCGCGGCGCCTTCTACGTGACACAGCCTGCGTTCAGGCACATGCGAGAGCAGGCCTACGGCCGAATCGTGATGACATCTTCGGCATCGGGAGTGCTCGGCAACTTCGGCCAGACCAACTACGGCGCCGCCAAGATGGGCCTGGTCGGGATGGTGAACGTGCTCAAGCACGAGGGCGCCAAGTACAACATCATGGTGAACGCCATCGCCCCGATCGCCAAGACCCGGATGACGCTCGAGCTGCTGGGGCCCATGGCCGACAAGTTCGATCCCTCCGCCGTTGCTCCTGTCGTCGCCTACCTCTCCTCGGAGGAGTGCACGCTGTCTGGGGAGATCTGGTCGGTTGGCGGTGGCTCGGTGAGCCGATTCTTCATCGGCCTCACCGATGGGTACTTCAAGCATCCCGACTCCGAGGGTGTGTTGACCATCGAGGACATCGCCGAGAACCTCGCCGATATCAGGGCCGAGGACGGCTACATCGTGCCCCGCTCCAACCAGGACGAATTCACCAAGCTCGGGCCCAAGCTGTTCGAGTGAGCTGGTGACCCGGCCCAACACCGCCGCCCCCAAGGCTGAGTGGCGGCAGTGGGCGCGAGGCGTCGACGTGGACTGGTCGGCTGTGTCGCCGACCATTGCAGAGGCTCTCGAAGCCCATCTCGAGCCGAA
>JABDIW010000329.1 GCA_013003515.1 Acidimicrobiia bacterium | reverse complement strand
AACAACGGGACGAACAACAACACGGGCTACACGTCGAACAGTCCGCAGCTGGATTACCTGGTGAACTTTACCCAGGTGGGCACGCACTACGTCTGGATCCGGGGCCAGGGTCCGGCGAGCACGGACGACTCGCTGCACGTCGGTCTGAACGGGGTGGGGCGGTCGACCTCGGACCGGATCACGGGTTTTAGCAGAAGCGGCTGGAGCTGGTCGAGCGACACGATGGACAGTGCCCGGGCGACGATCGAGGTGACGACGCCAGGCGAGCAGATGCTGAATATCTGGATGCGCGAGGACGGCAGGCGCATCGACAAGATCGTGCTGACGACCGAATCGTCCTTGAACCCGACGAGCTTCGGTGCGACGGGCCCGGCGGAGAGTCCGCGCGGACCGCCGCAGCCGGCGCTGCAATTTAGCGAATCCACGGAGTCCTTCAGTGTCGCCGAGGGCGAGACGGCCCTGCAGACGGCGACAGTGTCGCTGGATACCTCGGACGCGAGTGCGGCGTCCTACAGCCTGTCGAGCTCGTATCCGTCGTGGTTGACGGTAAGCCCGGCGTCGGGGACGACGCCCGAAGGTTCGATCACGATTACGGCAGACCCGTCCGGGCTGGTGGCGGGTGATTATACAGGCTCGATAACGGCGAGTTCGGCAGCCTATGTCGGTGACTCGATCGATGTGACTTTGACCGTTGTTGGTGCGTCGACCGGTTTCCAGCAGGACCCGACGACGGGCCTGCTGTCGATCGAGGTTGAGAACGCTGACACGAACACGCCGCAGGGCGGTCACTCGTGGAGTCCGTACCCGAGTGGCAGTGCCTCGGGTGGCAGTGGCCTGGAGGCGACGCCGAACAACGGGACGAACAACAACACGGGTTATACATCGAACAGTCCGCGGCTGGATTACCTGGTGAACTTTACCCAAGTGGGTACGCACTACATCTGGGTCAGGGGCCAGGGTCCGACGGGCTCGGACGACTCGCTGCACGTGGGACTGAACGGTGCGGGGCAATCGACCTCGGACCGGGTGACGGGCTTTGGCAGCGGCTGGAGCTGGTCGAGCGACACGATGGACAGTGCCCGGGCGACGATCGAGGTAACGGCGCCAGGCGAGCAGATGCTGAATATCTGGATGCGCGAGGACGGCACGCGCATCGACAAGATCATGCTGACGACCGACTCGTCCTTGAACCCGACGAGCTTCGGTGCGATGGGCCCGGCGGAGAGTCCGCGCGGACCGCCACAGCCGGCGCTGCAATTTAGCGCAACGACGGAGTCCTTTAGCGTTGCCGAAGGCGAGACGACCTTGCAGACGGCGACGGTATCGCTGGATACCTCGGACGCCAGTGCAGTGTCCTACAGCCTGTCGAGTTCTGCGCCATCCTGGCTGTCGGTGAACCCGGCATCGGGAACGACGCCGGAGGGCTCGATCACGATTACGGCAGACCCGTCCGGGCTGCTGGCGGGTGTTTATGCAGGCTCGATAACGGCGAGTGCGACGGGTTATCTCGGCGACGCCATCGATGTCACCCTGACGATCACCGGCACGTCGACGGGCTACCAGCAGGACCCGACGACGGGCCTGTTGTCGATCGAGGTTGAGAACGCCGACACGAACACGCCGCAAGGCGGTCACTCGTGGAGTCCGTACCCGAGTGGCGGCGCCTCGGGTGGCAGTGGCCTGGAGGCGACGCCGAACAACGGGACGAACAACAACACGGGCTACACGTCGAACAGTCCGCAGCTGGATTACCTGGTGAACTTTACCCAGGTGGGCACGCACTACGTCTGGATCCGGG
>JABDIW010000311.1 GCA_013003515.1 Acidimicrobiia bacterium | reverse complement strand
GGATGGGGACGAGGGTCGGGTTGACCCGCTCGCGAACGACCTCGCCATCGATGAGGACGCGGGCGATGTCGCTGCGCGACGGGAGCTCATACATCGTGTTGAGCAGAACCTCTTCCATGATCGCTCGTAGCCCGCGAGCACCGGTCCCCCGCTTGAGCGCCTGTTCGGCGATCGCCTCGAGGGCGTCCTCGGAGACCGACAGCTCGACGCCGTCCATCTCGAAGAACTTGGCGTACTGCTTCGAGAGTGCGTTCTTTGGCTCGGTGAGCACCCGGACGAGAGCCTCCTGGTCGAGGTCGTCGACGGTGGCGACCACAGGAAGTCGTCCGATGAACTCGGGGATGAGGCCATAGGAGATGAGGTCCTCGGGCATCACCTGGGCGAGCAGCTCGCTGGGCCGTCCCTCGTCGGAGGCGCGCACGTCGGCGCCGAACCCGACCGAGTTGCTGCCGACTCGACGGTTGATCACGTCCTCGAGCCCGGCGAAGGCACCGCCGCAGATGAACAACATGTTGGTGGTGTCGATCTGGAGGAACTCCTGGTGCGGATGCTTGCGCCCACCCTGTGGCGGCACCGAGGCGGTGGTGCCTTCGAGGATCTTGAGAAGCGCCTGCTGCACTCCCTCCCCCGACACGTCTCTGGTGATGGACGGGTTCTCCGCCTTGCGAGCGACCTTGTCGATCTCGTCGATGTAGATGATGCCCTGCTCGGCGCGCTTGACGTCGTAGTCGGCGGCCTGGATCAGCTTGAGCAGGATGTTCTCGACGTCCTCTCCGACGTAACCGGCCTCGGTGAGCGCCGTGGCGTCGGCGATGGCGAACGGGACGTTGAGTAGCCGGGCGAGGGTCTGGGCCATCAAGGTCTTGCCGACCCCGGTGGGCCCGACCATCAAGATGTTCGACTTCTGTAACTCGACGTCGTCCTGCTTGGCGCGCTGACCGGCGCGCACCCTCTTGTAGTGGTTGTAGACAGCGACGGAGAGAACCTTCTTGGCCCGATCCTGCCCGACGACGTAGCTGTCGAGGAAGTCGTAGATCTCGTGCGGCTTGGGGAGCTCCCCGACCGTCACGTCCTCGTGCTCGGAGAGCTCCTCATCGATGATCTCATTGCACAGCTCGATGCACTCGTCACAGATGTACACGCCCGGGCCGGCGATGAGCTTCTTCACCTGCTTCTGGGACTTGCCGCAGAAGCTGCACTTGAGAAGATCTGAACCCTCGTACTTCGCCATCGTGCTACCCGCTGACGGCCTCGAGCTTGCGGCCCGAGAGGACGGAGTCGATGACGCCGTATTCGAGTGCCTCGTCGGCGCCCATCCAGAAGTCGCGCTCGCTGTCGCTCTGAACCGTCTCGAGCGGCTGTTTGGTGTGGCGAGCCAGGATCTCGTTGATCTGCTCACGCGTCTTGAGGATCTCTTTGGCATGGATCTCGATGTCGGTCGCCTGCCCCCCGAGACCGGAGATGTGTGGCTGGTGAACCATGATGCGGGAGTGCGGGAGCGCAAAGCGCTTCCCTGCCGTGCCCCCGGCGAGGAGCACCGCCGCTGCTGACGCGGCGAGCCCCATGCAGTACGTGGCGACATCGGGCTTGATGAAGTTCATCGTGTCGTAGATGGCCATCAACGCCGTGGTGGATCCACCGGGGGAGTTGATGTAGATGTTGATGTCCTTGTCCGGGTCCTCGCCCTCGAGGTGAAGCAACTGGGCCATGATCACGTTGGCCACGCCGTCGTCGATGGGCGTCCCGAGGAACACGATGCGGTCCTTGAGGAGGCGGCTGTAGATGTCGAACGCCCGCTCGCCGCGCGTCGTCTGCTCGACGACCGTTGGCACCAAGTAGCTCATTCCTCTTCCTCTCCCTCCGGGTTCGACCCGGACTCGTCGGCTGCGGTTACGTCGGAGGAGGTGCCTCCGTCGTCTTCATTGTCGTCGGGAAGTGTCAGATCGACGTGATTGCCGTCGGTGTCGATCGCCACGACCTTGTCGAGGATCACATCGATCGCTCGGTCACGGAGGATATCACTCGCCAGTGACACCACTTCCCCGCTCTCTTCCATGCGTCGTCGAACCTCGTCGACCTCCAGGTTGGCGCCCCTGGCGATCACCGACATCGCGTCATCCAGGTCGCCTTCGCCGATCTCGAGCTCTTCATCGCGGATCACTCCATCGACGAGCATCCTCGTCTTGAGCGCGTGGGCGGCCCCCACCCGAAGGCCATCGATGAACTCCTGCTCGTCCTGGCCGGTCAGCTGCAGATAGTTGGACATGTCGATGCCCTGTTGCTCGAGCTGATGCGCAAGGTTGTGGACTCGTGCCTCCATCTCGGCTTCCACGATGGCCTCAGGGAGCTCGACCTCGAGATCCTCGACGACCTGACGCATCGCCTGCTCACGGAACTGTCGACGAGCGCCGAGAACGGCGAGCTGGCCGAGGTCGTCCTCGATGGCTTCGCGGAGCTCGGCTTCGGTCTCGAACTCCGTGACCGACGACACCCATTCGTCGTCGACCTCGGGAAGCTTCCTGGCCTTGACACCTTTGACGAGCACTTTGAGGTCTGCCGGTCCGGCATGGTCTCCGAACCCTTCGGGGAGCGTCGTCGCCGTCTCACGGATGTCGCCGGCGGAAGCACCACCAAGCACCTCATCGAGCCCGGGAAGGAACGACGCCGAGCCGATCTCGTACAGCAGGTCGTTGGCCGTGGCGTCCTCGACCGGCTGACCGTTGCGGGTCGCCGACAGGTTGATGAGGACGAAGTCGCCGCTGTCTCCCGGCCGCTGGACGTCCTCCAGCTCGGCGTACTGGGTGCGCAGACGATCGACCTGTCCATCGATCTGCTCGGCCCCGACGGGTTCGATGTCGACCTCGACGGAGCGGCCCGAGAGATCGGGAAGATCGTCGAGCTCGGGCCACAACGTCACGCGGACCTCGGCTTCGACGCCACCCTCGATGTCACGCACCTCCTCGAGCCGAGGTGTCGTGGCGGGGACGATCTCGTGCTCGCGAAGAGCCTCGGTGAGAGCCCCCGGCAGCGCCTCGTCGATCGCCTCGGATCGCAGAGCTTCGGCACCCACCATCTTCTCGACGATGGCGACGGGTGCCTTGCCGGGGCGGAAGCCCTTGATCTTCATCGACTGCGAGAGCTTGGAGGCTGCCGCAGATTTGGCCGACGTGAGGTCGGTCTCGGATATCTGAACTGTTACGAGCCGCTCATAGGGCCCGGCGTCGGTCACGACGGTTTGCACGGCACTCCTCTCGGGACACGGCCGAGGAGGCCGTGACAGACATATACGTATGGCTTGGGGTGGCCGACGGGATTTGAACCCGCGGCCTCCGGGATCACAACCCGGCGCTCTAACCAGACTGAGCTACGGCCACCATGAAAACGGGAGCCGGGCCCTCAGGACCCGGCGGTACCCCCGGGAGGATTCGAACCTCCGGCCAAGAGCTTAGAAGGCTCCTGCTCTGTCCACTGAGCTACGGGGGCTCGCCCATCTTCGAGCGGATGACGGGGATCGAACCCGCATAACCAGCTTGGAAGGCTGGGGCTCTGCCATTGAGCTACATCCGCGAGATGTCCTCAACGACCGCAGAGGATACTTGCGGTGTCGGTCGGGCTGGTCGGATTTGAACCGACGACCTCCTGCTCCCAAAGCAGGCGCGCTGCCAAGCTGCGCTACAGCCCGTCGAGGTGATTCTGGCATGCTCGACGGGCCCCCGAATCACTTCTCGATTAGTTAACTTTGAAGTGTCATGACCACGATCCGTAACTGGATTCGTAACGGTACCGATCGGATCACTCTCATCTGGTCCGAACCGCTCAGCTGGCTCGTTCTCCTACTTGGCTTGGGTTGGGCCGTCATGGCGTGGCGCCGGGAAAGGTCAGCGCCGAAATTTGTGTCGATTGTGGCCATCTCGATGTGGCTAGTGGCGGCGCTGGCTTTGACGGTCTATCCGCTCGACAATCTTGAAGCGCCTCAGGCCAACCGGTTCGAGCTGAAGAACTTCGTTCCGTTCTGGGGGTTGGCCGAAGCTTTCGACCAAGCCGACGGCTACCTCATGTC
>JABDIW010000280.1 GCA_013003515.1 Acidimicrobiia bacterium | reverse complement strand
GTCATGACCTGTTCTTCGGCAGCCTGATCGTCAACGGCGTCGACGTGGTGGCGTTCGTCGACGCAGAGCTCAACCGGCAGTTCCCCGGCCGCGAGCTGCAGAAAGCGCAGACTCCCGAAGGCTTGCGGGACGGTTGGGTGGCGGTGCAGGCTGCATGGGAGACGACGGTGACGAACACGCCCCCGGAACTGGTCGACGCCCACGTCGAGGACGAGTGGTCTCTGGCACAAACGCTGCGTCACCTTGTGCTGGCGACTGACGCCTGGCTGCGTGGAGCGATCATGGGGATGGAGCAGCCGTTCCACGAGATCGGCCTGATCTTCACCGGTGCAGCGGAGATGGGCTTCGACCTCTCGATGTTCAGGACCGACGCCCCGGCGTTCGAGGACATCCTTGCAGTGCGAGCCGAGCGGCAGCAGCTGGTCACCGACTTCTTGACCACGGCCACGCCGGAGTTGCTCGCCGAGGAGCGCGAAAACCCGTGGGGCGGAGAAGACTGGCATCCCACTATCGGCGACTGCGCGCGAGTGATCCTCGAGGAGGAGTGGGCGCACCTGCGCTATGTCCGACGGGACCCCGCCGTCCTGGGGTGAACGAGAGTCACAGGCCCCCTCGAGCCGTCCACGACGGCGCGTATCGATATTCGATGTCGTAGTGGGCCTTCGGGCGGAATGCGGTCTTCGAGGCTCGATCGCATCACGTAGGCGCTCGTAGGATGCGGCCATGGACCTGATTCGTCATGTTGTGGTGTTCGATGCCGCAGACGTGGCAGCGGAGAGCTCTTTTTGGGCTGCCATGCTCGACGGGACGGTGGTTGACGAGGACCCACGGTTCCATTGCGTCATCGACAAACAGGGGAATTGGCTCGTCGGTGTGCAACGTGCCCCGAACCACGTTCGGCCCGATTGGCCTGACGGGCAACCGCAGCAGGTCCACGTCGACTTCCATGTGACCGATCCGGAGGCAGCGCATCGACGCGCCGTCGACCTCGGCGCACAGCTTCTTCAGGATGCAACGGATCCGGAATCCGACGAAGGGCACCGTGTGTACGCCGATCCTGCTGGTCATCCCTTCTGTCTCGGGTGGGGTCACCCGACCCAGGAGCAGCTTGCCCAGTTCCTCGCCACCCACAGCGGGGGCGACCGATGGAAGCTATGAACGCCAGCTCTACCGCCCAAACGGTGCTCGCGAACCTGGATTTGCGCCCTGAGCAGGTCGCGCGCCTACGCGGCGACTAACTCGGCGGTCCAGGGGGCGCGTGCTTTGGGTTAAAGTCGCCCCTCCGACACAAGCGTTAGTACACGTTGAGCCGTCGGTCCGATCGGACGTTAGGTGCCTGCGATACGGCGGTTGCAGTCCGCCAGCGGATATGGCGGACGTTGTCTCGGCGCTGAGCGGCTCGGCTTGTGAGCCAGCGCCGGACGGCGGGGATTCGTCCGATGAATCCGAGCGTGATGAGGACGGCCCCGGGGCCGATGTCGCCGATGAGGATGACGTGGAGGAGGAGCGCGGCGGCGACGGCGTAGGTGAGCTTGTGGAGCGAGCGCCACCGCTTCATGCCCATGGCCCGTTGTGAGCGGCGGCTGCTGGTCAGGAACAGCGGGGTGGCGAGGGCAAACGCAATCGTCCCTGCGATGAGGAACGGTGCCGACAGCATGGCGCCAACACCGGTTTCCAGGACGAACATGGCGGCGTTGCTGAGGGCCAGGAGGAAGAACATGATCCCGAGGTACTTGCGAACCCGGACTTGGGAGCGTCCGGTGAGCCATTGGATGGGAGAGGCGACGAACATGGCGCCGAAGGTGATCATGCCGGGGTTCTCGCCGGCGGCAAGGACGAATTCGATCATGGCCTCGGTGGAGATCACGCCGAGGAGAGCGGCTCCGATCGCTCCGCTGATCAGCAGCGGAGCGATGGTGGCGAGGGTCATGACGACGAGTTGGAGTGGGGTGAATCGGTTCCAGACCCGGCGGCGGCGTATCGGCGGGTCATGACGGCGGTCGAGGGTGGTTGGGGAGGGTGCGTGGGGTTGGAGTGAAGCGGTCATGAATCCATCGTCCATGGTCGGGCTGCGCGGGGAATCCGCTGTGGGGAGGTCGTGCGTACTCCCTGAGGAGTATTCGACACTCGTGCATCGCCTTCCTGGGGCCGATGCGCGGCGGCACCGCGATCGTCAGTCTTGACGTCAACGTGAGCCGAGATCCGATCGGTCACACTGGAGGCACAAGGAGTCACCACCATGACAAGCCACAACGA
>JABDIW010000118.1 GCA_013003515.1 Acidimicrobiia bacterium | reverse complement strand
ACGGCATCCTGGGTCCTCCCCCTGGCTTTCATCCGCTGCGTCCATCGGTTGGGATCGCGGATCACTGCTCGATCCACGTCTCGTGCACCGACAGCCAGGTGAGCCCGTTCGGGGCGTGCTCGTCCGGCCGGAAGATCACGGTCGACAGGCGCCGGTTGCCACCGACGGGGAGCTCGTGGGTCTCGGTGTAGCGGGCGACCACCAGCTCAGAAGTGGAAGAGATCAGGTGGTGGTCGGACGTCCGGATCCGGAGGGTGCCCGATCTTCCGAAAGCGGTGCGAACGGCTTCGATCGTCTCGTCACGGTCCATCGTGGTGCCATGGGGGCCGACGATCGTGAACGACGACGCCAGCACCGCCTCCATGCGTTCCATCGAGTCGGCGGCGCCCCGGAACCAGGCATCGAAGAACGCATGCAACTCTTCGACCTCGCGTACCCAGTCCATGAGGCGACTGTAGGAGAATGGGCCGATGCACCACCCGACCCTGGCCCGGTTCTATGACACCTTCCTCTGGCCGGGAGAACGTCTCGGGATGGCGGCACAGCGCGACCGCCTCGTCGGGGGACTCGTCGGCAGGGTTCTCGAGGTCGCCGTCGGCACCGGCCTCAACCTTCCCCACTACCCGGCAACCGTCTCCCTCGACGCCGTCGAGATCGATCCTCACATGCTGCGGAAGGCGCGACGCCGGGTGCCTCAGGCCATCTGTGAAGTGCGCCTGCATGAGGCAGACGTGCATCGGCTGCCGTTCCGCGACGGGACCTTCGACCATGTCGTCGTCAGCCTGGCGTTGTGCACGATCCCGGACCCGGTGGAAGCTCTCGGCGAGATGGCGAGGGTGATCAGGCCGGGCGGTGACCTCCGCCTCCTCGAGCATGTCCGGTCGGCGTCCCCGGGAAGGTCCCGATGGCAAGGTCGAATCGCCCCGGTCTGGTCGAGAGTCGCCGGGGGATGCCGGATCGATCAGGACACAGAGTCAGTGCTGGCGGCAGCCGGGTACACGATCGTCGACATCTGGCGCTCCAACGGTGGTGGGATGATCCAGGGCGTTGCCCGCCCCCCGGCCTGAGCGAGCCGTTGCCGGGTCTTTGTCCCCTAGCAGTGAGTTTCGCGACCCCGCATGCTGTCGCGAGAGGTGATGGACATGCAGCGCGCACCGCGCAAGAGCCGGCGCAAGCCGACGCGTCGCCGACCCGATCAGGCTCGCGTCGCCGACCGCATCGAGAAGAACCGCGACGAGCAGATCGAGAAGACGACAACCAGTCAGTTGAAGGCCTAGGCGACCCCGCGTCGCCAGACATCGACGAGCTCCCGGTACTCCGGTGAGCTCGTCACCAGCGTCTCGTGGTTGCCGTCGGCGATGATG
>JABDIW010000263.1 GCA_013003515.1 Acidimicrobiia bacterium | reverse complement strand
ACCGCAGCCACCGTCGAAGCCCTGTACCGCGGGGTCGCCGACGACACCCCCGACTACGACGATGGACTCCCGATTGTGTTCACCTGGCCGGTCTTGACCGCGACGATCAACCCCGAGGACTTCCTGTTCACACTGAACACCGGCGAGCAGGTAGTTCCGAACTCCGCTGGGATCATGCCCAACTGGGAGCTCAACGAGCGCAACGTGCCGGTTGTGTTCGGTGACTTCGGCAATCGGCTGGACGGACCGGATGCCGTGTACGTGGAGAAGCTGGAGATCGTCGATGACGGCACCCCGCTCATGTTCCTCGGCCCCAATGGTGTGCAGAGCGGCGTCGGGCTGACCTGGGAGGGCGGCAGAAGCCCGTACGAGTCCGGTCCGGTCCTCGTCGGTGCCAAGCTCAACCATGTCGGCGACCGGCCAGAAGGCGAGGGAGGAGCTCCACAGCTCGAAAGGGTGCTCCTACCGAACGATGAGTTCGCTCTCTACGGCGGCGGCGACTTCCGCCTCCGGCTCCTCACCTCAGGCGGATACACCCCCACCGGGATCGACTCGCTGACACCCGATGCCTACGAGAACCACTTCCGCATCCACGCCACCGCCGAGGACGGCTCCACGGTGCTGCTCAGCGAGGTCGGTGTCGACTACGAGGTGGCAGGAGGCACCCTGCGCGTGCTGGGCCTGGCCGATCTCGGCCAAGCCGAGGACCAGGGGGCCACCTACGACCTCTGCTACCAGGAGGACGCAGACAACTACATCGACATCATCCTCATCGGCGATCAAGCCGCCGCCCGCTCCATCACCCACGTCGAGGTTCCCGCCGGTGATGGCTACCTCCCGCTCTACAACCCGGGTGGCCCGGGGCCAGCGCCCTTCCCCGGCGTGCGCTACACGGCTCCGGGACCCAGGGACCTTGAACCCGTGATTATCGCCCTCGACGACCCGATGCGGGTCAGCGCAGGCTGAGCAGAGCAGCAAAGGCAGAAGACGACCATCATGACCGCACTCAGACATGACGTGAGCATCGGCGGAGTGCCCTCCGGAACCGCCCCACTTGAAGGAGAAACGACGTGAACAGGCTCTTCGACCGGATCGCCGGCGGGGTTGCAGCTCGACCGCGCATCGCGCTGGCCGCCCTGCTCATCGTCACCATCGGGCTCGGCGCCGGTTCGGGGCTGATGACCGAACAGGCGGACAACACCGTCTTCCTTCCGGACGACGGTGAGGTCTCAGCGGCACTCGTGACCCTGTCCCAGGAGTTCCCCGACTCAGCAGGATTGACCAACGTCACGGTCATCCACCGTGGCGACGTCCTGACGCCGCGAGGTCTCGCCCACATCGATGACGTCACGGCGGCCGCGGTCGCAATACCGGAGGTGGCGGAACGGCTGGCGGTGAGCAACCCGGTCATCTCGATTTCCGGGATCTACAAGCAGGCGCTCCAGACGTCCGACCTGTCGGCCGTCCCCCAGGCGCAGATCGACGCGGTCACTGCCGCGCTCGCCGACCATCCCGAGTTCGGACCGCTCCTCGATGGTCTGATCGGCGAAGCCGACGGTGAAGGCCTGGCGGTCTCATCGATCCGTCTCCGCACCCTCGGGGACCCAGACGCCCTGGCGGCGGCCGAACTCGAGATCGCAGACATCGTCGCCGGCGTCGACGGTCCGCTGGAGGTTCGCAGCCTTTCCCCGGCGACGACCAACCAGGAGTCGGCGGACTCTGCGTCCTCTTCCATGACCGTGCTGATGCTGGTCGCCTTTGCCGTCATCGTGCTCCTGCTCTTCGTCTTCTTCCGCACCGGCTCCGACGTCGCCCTGTCGCTGATCGGGCTCGCCATCACGATCGTCGGGACGCTTGGCTTCCAGGGCATCGTGGGGCCCGACGGCCTGGGATGGATCGGACAGCCCAACCGGATCACGACGCTGGTCCCGATCATGCTGATCGGTCTCGTCGTGGACTACGCCATCCAGTCGGTCGCCCACTACCGGGAGCACCGAATCGCCGGCAGCAGCGTGGTCGAGGCCGCCCGTGGCGGCCTGCGAGCGGTGATGCTGCCTCTCGGCCTGGCCGCCGGGACGACAATCATCGCCTTCTCGACCAACGTCTCCTCCCCTATTCCGGCCACCCGGGACTTCGGGCTCGTGGCTGCGTTCGGGGTGTTCTTCGGCCTCCTGGTCATGCTCACCCTGGTGCCGGCGGCTCGAGCGATTCTCGACGGACGCCGCGAGACCAAGCGAACACTCAAAGCACCGAGGCCGGTCTCCGACGCCATTCCCGGCGCCGGGCCGGTCGTCGAACGAGTCGGGGCGTTTGTTGCCCGCAAGCCAATGGTGGTGCTCGCCGGCACTGCGATCGTCACCATCGTGCTCGGCGCCGCCGCGGTCAACATCAACACCGAGTTCAACTCCAACGACTTCCTTCCGGCCGGAGGCGACACCCTGACCGACATCGAGGCGCTCGAGGAGGCGTTGGGAGGCCAGACCGAGACGGTCACTGCGCTGGTCGAGGCCGAACTCACCGACGACCGCACGTTGCGCAATCTCCTCGAGGTCGGCCGGGCGTTCGAGGACGAGCTATCGCGACCGACCGGAGCAGCAAGCGGTATCACTGCTTCGCTCGGCACGCTCTTCCTCGATTGGGTGGATGACACCGGGGAGCCGGAGGACAACTACGACCCCGAGCTGGTGGCGATGGTCGATGAGATCGAAGGGGCACTGGCCCTGGGTCAGAGTCAGGCCGACCTGCAGGCGGTGCTGGATCGGCTCGAGTCGCTGGACCCGATTGGTTTCGCGCAGGTGGCCACGGTTAATCCCAACGGCATCGACCGCACGCTGATTCAGTTCGATGCATTCACCGGAGACCAGGACCGCACCCGGCAGATGATCGAGGACATCGAGGGCCTGTGGTACGGCGATCGGGACCAGATCACCGTCACCTCCGGCGACATCATCAGCCTCGAGGTGACCGACGCAATGACCGAGAGCCAGACCGGCTCGATCGTCATCACCATCCTGGCCGCCCTGATCGTCCTGATGCTGTTCTTCTGGGCCACCGAGTTCAAGCCGATGCTGGCGGTCATCGCCGTGTTCCCGATCGTGCTGGTGCTGCTGTGGGTGCTCGGGACGATGACGTTCGCCGGAATCCCCTACAACGTGGTGACCGCGCTCATCACAGCGCTATCGATCGGCATCGGTGTGGACTACACGATCCACGTGATCCACCGCTTCACCGAGGAATTGGAGCACCTCGGATCGGTGGAAGCGGCGACCACCAGGACCCTGGCAACCACCGGATCGGCCCTCATCGGCTCGGCGCTCACCACGGCGCTCGGATTCGGGGTGCTGCTGTTCAGCCCCCTGATTCCCTTCCAGCAGTTCGGCATCGTGACCGGGATCACGATCCTGTTCGCACTTGTGGTCGCGATCGCGGTCGTTCCGCCGCTGCTGGTCGTGTGGGCCGCCTACCACGAGTGGCGCAAGCGTGAGTCCGCCGAGGCCGAGGTTCTCGTCGCGTCCGAAGAGGCCGTTAGGGCAAGCTCCGCCGACTCCATGCCACCTGCCCCGGTGTCCCAGGACGATGAGGTGCCACAACCGGCACCAGACGCCTCAGACGGGACCGACGAACCACCAGCGTCGCACGCTGACCACACCATCGAGGCGGCGCCCGCAAGTCCTGAGCCGGCCGACGACGCCGACGTCATCGATGGGTACCACCCCGAGGGGGAAGGGGACAAACCGCCAGCGCGGCTAGGCGACGGTACGTCGGAGGACTCCGGGGAAGGCGAGCCGACCGGGGATTGATGTTGTCGTATTGACAACGAGTCGGCCCAATAGGACGGCTTTCACACCTCGAAGTTCCTGGTCACGGCCTGAGTAGGTACCCGATGGCTCTCGAGTGAGCCGCCCTCTGAGATGGGGCCAAGCCATGCCGTCTCCAGGCTGGCGCGCCAACTCACAGCCGGTTCCCAGGAGGCTCCCAGAGCGTCTTCAGCGTTGCAGGCGATGCTCGCACTCGACAATCACCTCATTCACCAAGGGAATCGAGACATGACACCGGACGCGCGGCAGATGCAATCGAGGGCCTCGGGGTTCGAGAAACGACACTTCCCTACCAAATAGGACAAGGTGTCGGAAACCACGTCCTGACCAGGGGAAGCATGGGGTTTGAGAACCTCGCAGTGGGCCCGGCAGGACTCGAACCTGCGGCCAAGGGATTATGAGTCCCCTGCTCTAACCAACTGAGCTACGGGCCCGATGTTGGGAGTGTACGAGCAGGGGACTCATCCGTCCCCTTTCAGGTCGCTTCGGCTTTCGCTCCGGGTGTGGGTGAGGTGCTGCTTCGCTCACCCGAAGCGACCTGATCTAACCAACTGAGCTACGGGCCCGATGTGTGGGGAGTGTACGAGCAGGGGACTCTATTGCCCCCCTTCTCCCGCTTGCGGGAGAGGGGGGTGCGGGGGGAGAGGGCCTTTCGGACCGACGGCGACTGGATCTACTGACCCTGTGGACTCCAGGTAGGGAGAATGCAACCCCGATCCTCGGACCCCAAAGGGTGACTAGCCACTCGCCCACCCAGGGCGGCTGATTTCCAGCGATTCCCTGACCAAGAGTGGTTAAGTCTCGGTCCGGGATTGCCGATGACTAGTGCGCTAACCAGTACACGTCTCAGGTGGGATCCAATGAAATCTAGGGCCAAACGTTTCCTCGCTGCCGTCACCGGCCTGTCCCTCGTGGGGCAGGTTCTCGTCGTTGTTGGGCTTGCATCGCTCATCACAGTTGCCGATCCGAACCCGCCGGACGCCCAGGCTCATTCGGTGGCACAGGTCGATTTGGCCAGCTTCATGTCGCCCGACACCGTGTCCATGCTTGCGTCCCGGGGAACCGGCATCCAGACCGGCGATGTCCTCGAGTGGATCGTCAGCTTCACACCGGTCGACAACGGATCGCTCGACGGTCCGGGAGGGTATGTGACGTTCTATGTCCCCGACGGCCTCGAGGTGGTCGGCGCCGCAGTGGTCGAGCCCACCGGTAGCGGTTACGTAGAGGTCCCCATCGGCTCCCCGGGCGGGATTCCGGGCGGCGCAGGTGGCACCAACCACCCTTGGCCGGCGCCCTTCGATGCGGGTGATCCGTACGACGGTGGCGAATGGGAGATCGGGACTTTGCCCCAGGTGTATGGCGACACCGGCATCTTCTTCTCGACAGATCCCCGGACTTCCAAGTACGTGGAGACAACCTGGATGGACGGTGCCGATCCCGACATCGTCTCGGCGACCGTCGACAACGGCTACCGCATCGAGCCGAGCGCATGCGGGCAGCTCACCGGATTCGTCGGTGCCACCGAATGCCGCACGCACAACCTGTGGGATGCCGAGATGACCAACT
>JABDIW010000253.1 GCA_013003515.1 Acidimicrobiia bacterium | reverse complement strand
GATTAGTCGTCGCCGAACGCCTGATTCCGGGCGTGGGCCTCGACATCCCAGGTCGCGGGCTCCCCTCCCAGGTAGCGATGGAACCAATCGATATGGGTGTTGTAGTAGAAGGCCATCTCGTGCCAGGAGGGCCAGTGGCCGGCGTCCGGGAAGACGACGAGTCGAGCCTCGATCCCCTTCTTTTTGAGCGCGGTGAAGAAGCCGAGGCTCTGGGTGTACGGCACCCGGTAGTCGAGCTCGCCGGTGACGACAAGTGCCGGCGTCTTGAAGTTGTCGACATAGCGCGACGGTGACCAGCGCTCGTAGTGATCGGAGTCCCACGGCGTGCCGCAGAGGTCTCTTTCCGGGAACCACAGCTCTTCGGTCGCGCCGTAGAACGAGGGCAGGTCGTAGAGACCCATCATCGAGGCGATCGTCTTGAAGCGGTCGGTATGGCCCTCGAACCACATCATCATGTAGCCGCCGTACGACCAGCCCATGGCCCCCATGCGGTCTTGGTCGACGTACGGCAGCTCCTCGAGCGCGTCGGTCACTCTCATCAGGTCGTCGAAAACGCGTCCTCCCCAGTCACAGCTGATGGCGTCGACGAAGTCCTGTCCGTAACCGGAGGAGCCGGTCGGATTGGCGAACGCGACGATGTAGCCCTTCCCGGGATAGACCTGCCAGTCGCCGCGGTACGAGTCCATCCACTGCGACTGTGGGCCGCCGTGGACGTTGAGGATGAGCGGGTACTTCTTGGCCGGGTCGAAGCCGTGCGGCTTCACCAGGAAGACGTGGACGTCGTAGTCTCCGGCGCCCTTCACCCACATTTCCTCCGCCGGTCGAATGTCGACCTCCGCCTCGAGGTTCGCATTGAAACTGGTGAGACGTTTCGGCGCGCCACCGTCGGTCGCCACGCTGAACACCTCCGGCGGTGAGCCGACCGCTCTGCGTGTATAGAAGATCGTCTCGGTGTCCGGCGTCACCTCCCAGCCGGCGATGTAGGCGTCGGTGTGGATCTTTTCTATCGCTCCCTCGAGGTCGACCCGATAGAGCGGATTGCGGCCTTGAGACTCGGCCTGGAAGTACAGCGCCTTCGAGTCCGGCGTCCAGGCCATGTCGTCGATCCAGTTGTCGAAGGCGGGCCGGTCGATGAGCCGGCGAGTGGTCTTGTCCTCGCGGTCGTAGAGGCTCAGGCGGAAGAAATCCGACTCGAAGCCTGGCGTCGCTTGACTCAGGAAGGCGATGTGGCGGCCGTCGGGGGAGTAGAGCGGTGCGCCGTCCCAGCCGTCGTTTTCGGTGGTGATGTTGACGGCAGAATCTTCGTTGATCTCTCCGTCGATCGACACCAGCCAGAGATCGGCATTGGTCGTCGAGGCCTGATCGGCCTCACGATTGGACACGAAGACGAGCTCCTTGCCGTCGGGTGAGAAGCCATAGCCGCGGCTGCCGCCGAGCGAGAAGGTCGGGGTCACCCACGGGCCGGGCGTCATGTCCTTGACGACACTGCCGGTCCCGGCGTCCACCAGCAATACGTGGCTCGCCTTGCCGTCGGCCCAGCTCGTCCAGTGGCGGTAGAGGAGGTCATCCGCCAGGTGCACGTTGAGCTTGCCCTCGTCGTCGTCCTTGGCCGTCTTCTCGTGGCAGTCGGCGTCGATGCCGCATTCGGGATAGATCTCGGAGGAGATGGCGATGAACTTGCCATCGGGCGAGAACACCGGGTCCGAAACGCCTGCGGGGAAGTCGGTGAGCTGCTTCGGTTCCCCGCCGTCGACCGGCATGACCCAGAGTTGGCTCGCC
>JABDIW010000235.1 GCA_013003515.1 Acidimicrobiia bacterium | reverse complement strand
TCCTCACCGACAGCGGCGGGTACCAGGTGTTCTCTCTGGACCCCCGCCTCAACGAGGAAGGCGTCACGTTCAAGTCGACGTACGACGGCTCGACCGTGGAACTGACCCCCGAGGGGGCTGTCGAGGTGCAACAGCGCCTGGGCGCGGACATCGCGATGGTTCTCGACCACCTGGTCGGGTTGCCCGCGCAACGAGAAGACGTCGCCGATGCGATGAACCGCACGCTGCGGTGGTCCGAACGCGCCCTGGCCGCCCATTCCCGCGAAGACCAGGCCCTGTTCGGCATCGTCCAGGGGGGAGTGGATCCCGGCCTCCGGGCGGAGTCGGCACGACGCACCGCCGACCTGGGCTTCCCCGGTTTCGGGATCGGGGGCCTGTCGGTGGGGGAGTCGGCGGAAGACCGCAACCGCGCCATCGAGATCACGATCGACAATCTCCCAGCGGACAAGGTGCGATACACGATGGGGCTCGGTGACACCGGGGGCATCCTCGACGCCATCACCAGAGGGGTCGACCTGTTCGACTGTGTCCTGCCGACCCGGCTGGCCCGTCACGGCAAGGCGTTGACCCGTCACGGAGACGTGTCGATCAAGAGGGCCGAGTGGACGAGCGACGAACGTCCCCTTGACGACGACTGTGGTTGCTTCACGTGCCGCACCCACTCGCGCGGCTACCTCAGGCACCTTGCGGTCACCGGTGAGGTCCTCGGTCAGCGGCTCGTCACCATTCACAACCTGCACTACACGCTCGGGTTGGTGGCCGACGCCCGAGCAGCGATCGCCGACGGCCGTTTCGAGGGCTGGGCAGAGGGAGTGAGAAGGCTTCGTGGAAACGGGGGTTGACCACTACGATGACTCGCCGCCCCTACGAGGACAAACGTGCTTTCTGTGATCATCGCCCAAACCGACACCGGCTCGTCCGGCAACCTCCTTGGCCTGCTGCTGCCCCTTCTGCTTCTCGGCGGCATCTTCTGGGTCCTGTTCATCCTTCCCCAGCGCCGCAGGGTGAAGGCACTCGACGCCATGCGCTCGTCGCTCGAGGTCGGTGACGAGGTACGCACGGTGGGAGGCATCATCGGTGTCATCAAGCACATGAACGATGACGAGGTGACACTCGACGTCGGAGGCAGCACGATCCGTTTCACCTCTCGGGCCGTCGCCGACAAGACGACGCCGCCGGACCCCACCGAGTAGACGATGTCCAGGTCCCGGCTCGCTCTCACCGCAGTCATCACGCTGCTCATCGCGTGGGGGTCGATCGCGGGCGCACTCCTCGGTGGATGGGAGCCGAAGCTCGGCCTCGACCTACAGGGTGGCTTCTCCGTGGTGCTTGGTGCTCCCGAAGGAACCGATCCCGAGGTGCTCGACAAGGCGGTCGAGATCATGCGCGACCGCATCCAGGACCTCGGATCCGTCCAGGAGCCCGAGATATCCATCCAGGGTGACCGCAACATCCTGGTGCAGCTCCCCGGTGTCACCGATAGGGAGCGGGCGCTGAACGCTGTCGGCTCGACCGGTCAGCTGTCGTTCCGTCCCGTTCTCGCCAGGGGGACGTTGCCCGGGATCAGCCCCGCCATCGAACAACAGCTCATCGACTCCCAGGTGCAGCCGAGCGAGGGGCTCGAGCCCACGACGACCACGACGACCATTCCCACGTTCGATGTCCCGCCGGGTGTCGATCCCCAGACCGGTCTCTCCATCGTGGACGACCCGGCCGCCGAAGCCTGGCTCCTCGAGCCGAGCTCCGGATTCATCTATCACGTCGGCCCGGCCTTTCTGACCGGTGCCGACATCGCCGGGGCGAGTGCCGGGTTTGGCCAGGGCTGGCAGGTCGATCCCGACTTCACCGCAGAAGGCGGCGCCAAGTTCGAGGCCGCCGCCGTCCAGCTCGCCTCGTACCCGCTGGGTGATGTGCGGAGGGCGCTGGCCATCGTCGTCGACGGCGAGGTGCAGTCGGCACCCGTGGTCCAGGACTCCGCCCAGCCGCTCCAGGCAGAGAGCGTCGTCATCACCATCGGGACAGGGGGAGACGCCGAGCCCCAGGCCGAGGCCGAGGACCTGGCAACCATCCTCCGATACGGTGCCCTGCCGACCACGTTCGAGCGAGAGGCCGTCGAGTCCGTGTCTGCAACGCTCGGTGAGGACTCGCTCAACGCCGGCCTGATCGCCGGTCTCGGTGGTCTCGTCCTGGTTGCCGTTGCATTGGTGCTCTATTACCGGATTCTTGGTGCGGTGGCTGTCGTCGGTTTCACGATCTTCGGCTCGTTCCTGCTGCTGATCATCGTGATGCTCGGTCAGTTCCAGGGGACCACCCTCACACTCGCCGGTGTTGCCGGTGTCATCGTGTCGATCGGTATCACCGCGGACAGCTACATCGTGTTCTTCGAACGCATCAAGGAAGAAGCGCACCGCGGGCGTCCCTTGCGATCGTCGGTCGACCACGGCTTCGAGCGCGCCTTTCACACCATCGTGACGGCCGACACGGTCACTGCAGTCGGCGCAGTGCTGCTGTACACATTGGCCATCGGGCCGGTGAAGGGCTTCGCCCTCACCCTTGGCATCGCCACCGTCATCGACGTGATCGTCGCCTACTACTGGACCCGGCCCGCCGTTCTCTACCTCGCCCGTTCCGGGATGGCCGAGGGCGGCTTCATGACGATCCGCGGCGCCGTCGGCGAGGTTCAGGAGGTGCCGGCATGAGTGCCCTCGGACGGCTCTACCGCGGCGACTTCAAGATCGATTTCATCGGACGCCGCAGGCTCTGGCTCATCATCTCGTCGACTGCCGTCGTCATCGCCATCCTGTCGCTGCTGATTCGCCAGTTCAACCTCTCGGTCGACTTCGAAGGTGGCACGGTCGTCGAGGTGCCGAACTTCGCCGCAGCGTCGCTCGAAGACGCCAGATCAGCTGTCGGAGACGCCGGATTCGCCGGCGCCAGGGTTCAGGTCGTCGAGTCGGACGTGGACAAGTTCCGGGTCCAGACCGAGGCACTGTCGGGGGCCGACCAGGACCGTCTGATCGGCGTCCTCGTCGAGGTCGCCGACGCGAATCCCGACGATGCGTTCCTCGAGGCCGTCGGCCCGACATTCGGAGCGCAGATCACCGAACGCGCCATCAGGGCCCTGGTGATCTTCCTCATCGTCATCGCCCTGTTCATCACGTTCCGCTTCGAGTGGAAGATGTCGCTCGCC
>JABDIW010000214.1 GCA_013003515.1 Acidimicrobiia bacterium | reverse complement strand
GCCGAGCCGGCGCTCGGGTGGCACCAGGGGCTCGGATCGGTCCACCGAGCTGTCGTACAGAGACGGCCTGTCCTGTCGACCGATCTCGGGGATGTCGGTGAAGCCGGAGTCGGTGACGAAGGCGGTGCGAGCTCCACGCCGCTCGAGAAGGGCGTTGGTGGCGACCGTCGTGCCGTGAACGATCGACGAGATGGCACCACCGCCCAGGGCGATGGCTCCTTTGACGACGGCGTCCGACTGGTCGGCGCTGGTCGATGCCTTGGCCGTGATGAGGTCGGCGCCATCCCAAACCACGAAGTCGGTGAAGGTGCCGCCGACGTCTACGCCAAGTGCCGATCCAGTCACGGGTACGATGCCCTCATGCCGGTTGAAATCCACCAGACACCCAACCCCAACGCACTCAAGTTCGCCGTCGGCGTCGATGTCGGGGGCCCCCAGACGTTCGTCCCTGGAAGCGACGACCTCCCGGCCCCGGCGGATGCGTTGCTCGCCATCCCCGGGGTGGCGTCGATGTTCATGACATCTGACTTCGTCACGCTGTCGAAGATGCCGGATGCCTCATGGGACGACATCGCCGAGACAGCCCGCGGGATACTGGCGGCGCACTTCTCGGACTGAGCGATCACGCCCAGCCCCGCACCACCACCCACGGCTCGGTTTCGGTGAACACCCCGTCGCCGGCCAGCTTCTCGGCCAGGGTTCCCAGCTGTCCGAGGATGTCGTCTGCCTCATCGGCATCCACCTCGTCCGCCCCCCTCCATCCGCGAACCGACACATCGGCGAGGTACTCGTCCACGGGAGCCACTCTGACGGTGCGCTCGAATCGGGTGACCTGACCGCCGCGGATCCCGGCATTCACCACAGACATCTCGAGGAACCCGGGATCGACGTGGCGGGCGGCCACGGTGGCAGCGACATCCGGGCAAGCCGAATACAACAGCACCGCCGGATACTGAGCCGGGCGTGAACGAAGGATCCGGCCGAGATCGAACTCGCACGCCACGATCCCCGCACCGGGCCGTGCGATCCGCATCGCCTCTTCGAGAACCGGTGCCAGCGTGGTGCGGCCGTCCCAGGCGTGGGCCAGCACGACGAGGTCTGCCGAGTCGCCCGGGAGCCCGGTCGCGCTCGGGATTGCGCCCTCCAGGTCGTATCCCTCGGTCTCGGCGCAGACGACGACCTCGTCAGCGGCTCCAGCGATGGGGTGGACGCCGGACGCCTGCAGCGAGTCAGCGAGGCGCACTGCATGTGAGCCGGCAACGACAGTGACACCGTCGGTCTTCACCCCGAGTGAGGCGAGGAGACGGGACCATTCGGCGGAAACGGCGCGATTCAGCATGGCGCGCAGGCTAGCCCGAGACGCGACGACGCCCCTGTCGAGACAGGGGCGTCGGGGTCATCGCTGTCGCCTGGTCACTCCATGATGGCGACGTCGCCCGCCGACTTCATGAGGTAGGTCTCACCGGGCAGATTCGGGTTGATGAACTCGTTCCACTCGTGGAAGAGACGCTGGAAGGTTTCGTCACCGAAACCACCACCGAATGTCGAGTAGTCCTCTACTTCCCACCGGGTTTCGGCCTCGAACTTCCCGAATCCCATGACGGTGAAGAAGGTGCCGACGTAGCGCCATCCTTCAGGGGCGTGCTCGTTCAGCTCTTGACCGTTCTTCTGCACCCAATCACGGAAATCGACTGCGACCCCGTCCTTGAGCGAATAGCGAGTGATGTACTGCATCCTCAGTCCTCCCTTCGGCTGGTCCCGAACCTACGCGACCGGGAACCGATCGGGAAGGGAAACGCCGATCACCCTGCGAGTGAGGCCTCTCGGCCCTGGCCCGGGGTACCACGGCTTGGTGCAGTGGACGAAGGAGGCGCAACCCGATGACGCAGTCCGAATCCTTCCAGCGATTCCTCACAACGCAGCTCGCCGACCACCAGACGGGTGAGCCACCTGCGACACAACGCACCGTTCACCCGTTCGTGACCATCTCGCGGGAGGCCGGCGCCGGCGCGCACTCGCTGGCGAAGACGATGGTGAAGGTCTTCGCCGAGCAAGACGACGAGGAGCTCTTCGGGACCTGGCAAGTCTTCGACCGGAAGCTCTGCGAGTACGTCGTAGAGGATCCCCGTCTCGAAGGAGCCCTCGACGATCTGCTCTCAGAGGCGTACCACAGCCGCGCCGAGGCTTTCTTTTCCCAGCTGTTGAAGCCGGCACCCGATCAGGAGTACGTGATGACCCGGGTCTTCCGTGCCGTCCGCAGTCTGGCGGGGGTTGGCAAGGTCATCCTCTTGGGCAGAGGCGGGTCGAACGCGACCAGGGGCATGGGGCCGTCGTTCAGGATCCGACTGGTCGCTCCCCTCGACGAACGGGTGAAGCGGATCGCAAACCAGGAGCACATCGACGAGCGCAGCGCCCGCGAACGAGTTCGCAGACTGGATACCAGCCGGGCCAGGCTCATCAAGCGCCACTTCGGGGCGGCCATCGACGATCCGCTCGAGTACGACGCCGTGTGGAACACCGCAGCGGTCGGCTACGAGACCATCGCAGAGGCGACAGCAGCGGTGCTGCGGCGCCGGGCCGCCGACCGCTGAGCGATGGACGGCCTGACCTTCCTCGGACCGTTCTTGACGAGAGCCGAGTTCTCGCGCCTGACCGGAATACCGGGTCGGCAGGTGGCGCTTCGTCCCGACCTGCTGCGTCTCCGCGGTCCGCTCGGGGAGGCGTACTTCGCATTCCAGCTCGACGGACGCTCGATCCATCCGGCGCTCGGAAGTGTCGTTCACTCACTCAAGGACGACTACGACGACCTCGCCATCGCCGACTGGTTGGTACACCCCCACGAACGGCTCGGACGCATCACCCCGCTGCGCGCCCTCCGCAGCAGGTGGAGCGCCGAGGACGTTCTTCTGGCTGCGAAAGAGGCCGGCCCAAGGACCGAGTAGCGACCTCGCGGCCGAACCGAATCAGCCGGTGATCCTCCAGGCCATCGGCCAGGTCATGCCGGCGGGATCGACGTAATCGGCGACGAGGCGACCGGTGCCGTCGTCCCCCCGGACAAGGCCCGCCGGGATCGGCGTGAGCCCGGGAACGTCGAGGACCACGGTGCCGTCCATGTCCAAGCCCACGACTACGACAACGCGTTCGGCAGGCATCCTGATCACGTCCGTCCCGGTCCGCACAACCCGCCGCAACACCACCTCGACGGCATGGGTCGCGGCGTCGATCTGGGTGACCGTCCCCGACCGTGCGAAGTCGACGTAGCTGGCCGCAGGCTGATCGACCTCGTGGGGAAGACGCATCGGTTCGGTCTTCATCGCACCACGAACCGAGTCCGGGTCCGAAAGCTCGGCATCGACGGTGAAGTAATCGGCCACGAACCACTCGGCACGGAGACGCACCTCGGCGAGATCGTCGGGCGACGGGACGAGTGCCATGAGGTCGGCTTCGCTCACGACCACACCGAGGGGCTGGGTGGTCGTGGTGGAGGAGGTCG
>JABDIW010000200.1 GCA_013003515.1 Acidimicrobiia bacterium | reverse complement strand
GCATTGAACAGGTCGGCGACGGGTCGCACCTCCTCGGGGAGCCCCGCCACGGTCGGGTTGATCGTGGCCGGAGCCACGTGGCCGATCGGCGCCGTTCCATCGGCGAGCCGCAGGAACTTGGCGTAGTGGGTGAGCTCCTGGTGGGCGGGGTCGGCCCACTTGTCCTCCGATACCCCTTCGCCCTGGTGGACGATGATGTGGATGGCCTCGTGTGCGCTGGCCAGGTCGGTGACGGCCACCAATCCACCGGATCCCGGGGCGTCGTAGGCGACAGGGGTGTAGAAAGACGGGTCGGTCATCTGGGCATCCAGCCGGGGAGCCCCGAAGAGGTCGTGTGAGTCGTCGAGGTCACTGAGGGCGATCTCCAGCGCGTGATAGAACTGGCCGAGCGTTCGGTAGTCGTCGCCGTCAGGCAGCGTTTCGTGGAGTTCGGGCTTCTCGATGACGAGGAACAGGCTCTCGATGAGCTCCTGTGAGCACGGTTCGAGTCGCAGCTCGAGCGGTGGCGTGTGGTGAGCCAGGAACCCCGGGTAGCGCGGCAGGGAAGCAGGGGACGAGTAGGTGGGCGTTCCCCCGACGGCGAGCAGCAGGTTGGTCGCCAGCGCGGCGTGGAGCATCTCTTCGACCACCACGCTGCGGATCAGAAGCGCGGCTTCGGACTCTTGATCCTCGATGGAATACATGGCGTACAAGTACACCGGGATGGTCGAGAGCTCGACCTGGATGGCGAGAGCGATGTGCTCCCGCAGTTCGGCGGGTGTCGTGACCGCCACCTCTACTCGCCCTTGAACTCCGGGTCCCGCTTCTCGAGGAAGGCGGTGGCCGCCTCCATCAGGTCGGCCGAGTGCAGGAACGACGTGTTCCACAGAGCCACGTAGTCGAGGGCCTCGTCCACGGGTTTGCCCTCGGTCGCCCGCAGCACCTGCTTGGCACCCTGAACCGCGAGCGGCGAGTTCGCAGCGATCGTCTGAGCCAGTTCGCGGGCTCCTTTGTGGGTGCTCTCTGCATCGGGATAGACGTGGGTCACCAGACCCATCTCATGTGCTTCGCTCGCCGGGAAGTCCTTGCCGGTGAAGACGACCTCGGCGACTCGGCCCGGATCGATGATGTGGGGCAGGCGTTGCAGGGTGCCGACGTCGGCAACCATGGCGATGCGGGTCTCCCGCACCGAGAAGATGGAGTCGTCGGCGGCAACCCGGATGTCGCACGCCGTGATCAGGTCGACACCGGCCCCGAGGCAGTAGCCGTGCACCGCCGCGATCACCGGCTTCGGGTTGCGGGCAACCGAGGTGAAGGTGTCCTGCATCGCCTTGATCTGGCGCAACAGGGTCGCTCGATCCGTGACGTTCTGTGGAGGGTTGCCGAGCAGTTCGGGTCCGAATTCCATCAGGTCGAGTCCCACGCTGAAGGCCGGACCCCGGGCGGCGATGACGATGGCGCGCACGTCCGGGTCGGCGCCGAGGGCGTCCATGATGACGGGGAGGTCGACCCACAGCTCGGTGCCCATGGCGTTGCGCTTCTCCGCTCGGTCCAGCCAGAGCACGGCCACGTGGCCGTCACGCTCAACCGAAAGCACGGTGGATTCGGGAATGTCAGAGGGAGGCGTGTTGACGTGTTCCATGGGACGACGGTAGCCCCTGGCCCTCAGACGAGTTCGACGCCCCGCTCGCCAGAGACGATGGTGCCGATCGGGAGGGCCTCGTGCTCTGCGAGAGCCGCCATCGCGGTGAACAAGTCGTCTGGAGCGACGATCACGGCGAACCCGATGCCCATGTTGAACACCCGGAACATCTCGTCCGTGTCGATCTCGCCTGCTGCGGCGATGTCGTCGAAGACCGGTGGAGGCGTCCACGCCCCTGGCTCGACGAGGGCCCGTGTCCCTTCGGGGAGTGGTCGGACGAGATTGCCCGGAATCCCTCCACCGGTGATGTGGGCCATGCCGTGGACCGGCATCGCATCGAGCAGTCGTCCGAGCGCGGGTGCGTAGATCACCGACGGCTCGAGAAGGGTCTCGGCCGGGGGTCGTTCGGGAAGCGCCCGGATCAACGAGAACCCGTTGGATCGGACATTGGGCGACGAGAGCCCGATGATCACGTCACCGGCTTCGATCAGCTCGCCCGTCACCTGGGCCCCATCCTCGACGAGGCCCAGTGCCGTCGCCGACAGGTCGAAGGTTCCGGGTTCCATCACGCCGGGGTGCTCGGCGGTCTCGCCTCCAAGCAGGGCGACGTCGCAAGCGGCGCAAGCCCGTGCCACGGACGAGACGAGGGCAGACACCAGCTGTTCATCCAGGGACCCAACCGCGATGTAGTCGGTGAGCGCCACCGGCCGGGCGCCGGCGGCGGCGAGGTCGTCCACGCACATGGCGACGAGATCGAAGCCGAGGCCGTCGACCATTCCGGCAGCACGAGCGATCTCCGCCTTGGTGCCAACGCCGTCGGTGGACATCATCATCACCGGCCGCTCGTAGCCCTCGGGAAGCCTCAGTCCGGCGGCGAAACCACCGAATCCCCCCACAACGTCGTCCGACCAGGTGGCCGTCACGTCTCCGGCGATGGCGGCGACCGAACGATCGGCGGCCTCGAGGTCCACTCCCGCCGATCGATAGCTGGTCACGAGTCCTCCAGGGCGAACTTGCCGTCACCGATGGGGATCGGCGTCGGGTACTCGCCCGATAGGCACGCAGTGCAGAAACCGTCCGCCGGAGCGCCCGTCGCATCGAGCAACGCATCGAGTTCGAGATAGGCGAGGGAGTCGACGTCGAGGTATTCGGCGATCTCCTCCACGCTGCGGTCGGCAGCCAGCAACGTCGTCCGGTCGCCGGTGTCCATGCCGTAGAAGCAGGGCCACCGATACGGCGGTGACGAGATGCGGAGGTGAACCGAAGCCGCCCCGGAGTCCCTCACCATCCGGATCAGCTGTCGCGTCGTGGAACCGCGGACGATGGAGTCATCGACGAGGACCACGCGCTTCCCGTCGAGTTCCTGGCGCAGCGGGTTGAGCTTCATGTGAATGCCCATGTCCCGCATGGTCTGTGCCGGCTCGATGAAGGTGCGACCGACGTATCGGTTCTTCACCAGGCCGTCCCGATAGGGGATGCCCGAGGCCGCCGCGTAGCCCTGGGCGGCCGGGATGCCCGACTCGGGAACGGGCACCACGACGTCGGCGTCGGCCGGTGCCTGGGCCGCCAGTGCCTGTCCCATGTGACGCCGTGCGGCATGGACGTTCTGGCCATTGATGAGCGAGTCGGGCCGGGCGAAGTACACGAACTCGAACAGGCACATCCGGGCCGGGGTCGACTCGAACGGGTGGACAGAGCGCACTCCCCGATCGTCGATGACGACCATCTCACCCGGCTCGACGTCTCTGAAGAAGGTGGCCCCCATGATGTCGAGCGCAGCGGTCTCCGATGCGAGGACCCATCCATCGCCGAGCTTCCCCAGGCTGAGCGGACGGAAGCCGTGACGATCGCGGACGCCGACCAA
>JABDIW010000197.1 GCA_013003515.1 Acidimicrobiia bacterium | reverse complement strand
GCTGCAGCGAGAGGTCGACTGTCTCGTCGTTCGCGGCAACGGGGCCAGTCCTGCGGTTCTGGAGGAGGCCGGCATCAAGAACGCCGATCTCCTCATCGCCGTCACATCGTCGGACGCGGTCAACGTGCTCGCATGTCACGCCGGGGCCCGGCTGGGTGTACCCCGCAAGGTCGCCCGGGTCGAGGACCCTGCCCTCCGCGCCGAGACCGAGATCCTTGGCGTCGACTTCATCATCGACCCCGGTGAGGCGCTGGCGCGAGAAGTGCTGCTCCTGGTTCGCCGCGGCGGTGTATCCGAGAACATCCCCTTTGCCGATGGGCGCCTGACCTTGTTCGGAGCACTCGTCGAAGACGGCGCTCCCATGGTCGGGCTCACGCTGCCCGAGCTTCGAGAAGCGGTGCCGGATTGGGACTGGATCGTCGCCGCCGTGATCCGACAGGGCGAGACGTTCATCGCTCGCGGTGACATAAGGATCGAAGCGGGCGACCATGTCCTGGTGATGGCCGACGCCGACCGGACGTCGGTGGCGTTCAGATTCATGGGCGTGACCGACAAGGCGACGCGGAAGGTGATGATTCTCGGCTCGACCCGGCTGGCCCAGCTGTCGGCTGCCGAGATCTCAGGTCACGGGATCCAGACGGTTCTCATCGATGCGGACGCCGAGAGGTGCCGTGAGGTTGCCGCCAAGTTCCCCGACGTCGTCGTCGTGCAGGGAGACCCAACGGACCCCAAGGTGATGGGGTCGGAGGGAGTCGACACCACCGATGCAGTGATCGCGCTCACCGGGTGGGACGAGGTCAACTTGATGGGTTGTCTGATCGCCACAGCCCTCGGCATCGAGACCACCATTGCCCGCTTCAAGCGCTTCGACCTGGTCAGCCTGATGCCCGGTGTCGGTATCGATGCGGGTGTCTCCAGCCGCCTCGCTGCCGCCAACGCCATTCTTCGTCTCGTCCGCCGGGGCCGCATCCACTCGGTCGCCACCTTCCAGGACTCCGACGCCGAGGCCATCGAATTGCAGGTCGGCCCTGGCTCGAAGGCGGCCGGACAGAGCCTTGCCGGCCTGCATCTCCCCAAGACCGCCATCGTCGGCGGTGTCCTTCGCGGAAGCGACGTGACGGTTCCCCACGGCGACACGGTGCTCATGGCTGGAGACAGGGTGATCATCGTGGCCTTGCCGGCGGCGATCACCGAGGTCGAAGAGCTCTTCGAGTAGCCCGTGTCGATACGACGGCTCATACACATCGCAGGCGCCGTGATCGCTGCCACCGGGGTGGCGATGCTGTCAGCGGCCGTCGTCGGGATGCTCTATCAGGAGTGGGCTGATTCACTCCAGATCCTGCTCTCTGCCGTCATTGCCATCGGTCTCGGTGGGGCGGCATGGAAGGTGTTCGATCGGCCCGGGGAGCTGACGACTCGCGAGGGGTTCGCCGCGGTGGGTATCTCGTGGCTGGTGATGACCTTCGCCGGAACGCTGCCGTTCGTGCTCACGGGCGAGATCTCCAACTACACGGACGCGTTCTTCGAGACGGCGGCCGGGTTCTCGACGACGGGCTCATCGATCGTGCCCGACCCGGGGGCCCTGTCGCACGCGATCTTGTTCTGGCGATCGCTGACCCAATGGATCGGTGGCATGGGGATCATCGTGCTGTCCATTGCCATCCTCCCGCTGCTCGGTGTCGGCGGCGTCCAGCTGGCTCGCGCCGAGTCACCAGGAGTCAACCCGGACCGGCTCACCCCCCGGTTCTCGGAGACCGCCAAGAGGTTGTGGCTGGTGTACATGGGTTTCACCGGGGTTGAGACGCTGCTCCTGTGGGCAGGCGACATGAATCTGTTCGAGGCGGTCAACCACTCGTTCACCACCATGTCGACCGGTGGGTTCGGCACCACATCGGGGTCGATCGGCGATTTCAGCGCCTACACCCAGTGGGTGGTGATCGTGTTCATGGTCATCGCCGGAACCTCATTCGCCCTGCACTACAAGGGTCTCCGGTCACCCGTCGAGTA
>JABDIW010000153.1 GCA_013003515.1 Acidimicrobiia bacterium | reverse complement strand
CTCGGGAACGGAAGCCACAGCCTCGGATTCGACCGCCGATTCAACAAGAGAGCTATCCACCATGACATCAACCTCCTCGCCACCATTGGCGCGCTGAGCAGGACGTGGGGATAGGGCCAATCGGCACCTGATCCAACGGGCCGTGCGGTGTCAGCCGAAGAGGAAGCGCACGGCCTCGGGGAGGCGGCGGGCCCAGGCGGTCTCGTGGTGGATGGCGCCCTCGTCGACGGCTGTCATCAGCCGGTCGCCGTAGACCGGGGCCAGGATGTCGCGAGCGAGCCAGAACTCGTCGTGATAGCGCCGGGCGAGATCGGGGTCGTCCTGATCCTCCACCGTCCCGACGTCCAGGTAGATCCGACCCTCCTGTGGCGGCTGGTAGCGGAGGTACTCGAGGGTCTGTCCGTCGTCCCACCAGAACGCAGGGCTCATGGCGCCCGCCAGGCCGAAGACATCGGGATGCTCGAAGAACCCGTAGAGGCTGGCGAGCCCGCCCATCGATGAGCCCATGATCCCGGTGGTTGCCGGTCCCGGTTCGGTCAAGAACGACTCGTCGATCAGCGGCTTGACGGTGTTGACGAGGAAGTCGAGGTACAGCCGGCCATTACCTCCCTCACCCTCGGCGCCGGCGAACAGGCTGTACTCGTCGTACCGGACCTCTCCCGGAGCGTTGGTGATCCCGACAACGATGACCTCGATGCCTTCCGACGCCAGCTGGTGCATCGTCTCGTCGACCTGCCACTCCCCCGAGTAGCTGGGGACGTCGTCGAACAGATTCTGACCATCGTGCATGTAGAGCACCGGGTACCGGCGGTCACGCTGGATGTGGTTTTGCGGAAGGTGCACGGTGAGCATCGGCGCCCTGCCAAGCCCCTCGTGGGGCACCGGGTCGCTCTGGAGAAGAGTGCCCACGACGGTGGACTCGGCGGTTGCCGGGTATGGATGCCAGGTGGTCATGGCCGAACGGTAAACGGTCAGCCCTCGGTGCGGATCTCGGTGCCGTGCTCGTCGATGGCCGGGGGCTTCAGCTGGACCGTCGGTGGTGTCTCCGACATCCGGATCGGCGATCGCACCGATCGGAACCCCTCGAGATCGACGATCGGGTCGAGCCCGAGGGCTTCGGCCGTGGCGAATGCTGCGGCCACGTCGTTGATGGGGCCGGCCGGGATCCCCGCCGACCG
>JABDIW010000120.1 GCA_013003515.1 Acidimicrobiia bacterium | reverse complement strand
CCGGAGCGATGGCCGGTCCGATGCCGATGGCAAGTGTCGAGTCGATGAGCGACGAGCCAAAGATGTCGCCAACCGCCATGTCGCGCTGTTTCTGGCGGAGCGCGGTGATATCCACGACCAACTCGGGCAACGAGGTTCCCAGCGACGCGGCGAAGAAGGCGATGATGAACTCGGGTACGCCGAACTCTTCGGAGATCTCGATGAACCCGAACACTGCGGCTGTGGCGCCTGCACCAACCAGGGCGAGCGACATCAAGGTGTTGGCGGCGTGGAATGTCTTACGACGGGAGGGAACGGGCATCGCCGGCTCGGCGCCAGGGGGATTGCGAAACCACACGATCGCCGAGGCGAGGACCCACATCAGCATGAGGATGATCCCGTCGGACCGGCTGAAGTGACCGTCGCCGAGCAGGGCGGCTATCCCGAGTAGGGCTCCTGCCGTGAGCAAGCCGGGAGCGAGAACCCGCGACCGCCCCACGACGAACGATCCGCCGACGAGGGGGAGGATCGCCAGGACCAGGGTGACCTGGGTGACCGTCGACCCCACTCCGTCGCCGACGTTGAGGTCACCATGCCCCGACACCGACGACACGATCGAGTTGGCGATCTCGGGAAGGTCGGTGCCGATGGCGAGCAGAGTCACCCCGATGAAAAACGGAGGAATCCGGGTGCCGGCGGCAAGCGCGGACGCATGGCCGACTGCCCGGCGGCTGGCGTAGATCGCCAGGCCGAGGCCGAGCACGATCATGCCGATCCAGAGGGCGATCACACCTCAAGCATGCGTTCCTCGGATCGACCGAGACCAGGGGCGATTGGCACGACCCTCGGGCCTAGAGAGGCAGGACCACCTTCACGGTCGTGCCCGTCTCCGTACTCGACGAGATCGTGGCCTGGCCACCGGCACGGGTGGCTCTGGTGCGGATGTTGCCGATCCCCATGCCGACCGTGTGCTCGTCGGGGTCGAAGCCCTTGCCCTCGTCGATCACCAGCACGCTGAGCTCGTCGGCGTGGCGGGCGATGGCCACTGACACGAGCGGCGACTCCGAATGACGCAACGCGTTCGACACCGACTCCTTGACGAGAGCGAGGGCATCGTCGACGACCGTGTTGGGGAGATGCTCGAGGTCGCCGTCCATCGAAACGTCGACCTTGGTCTCGTGAGGCTCGGTGAGATGGCCAAGCAGGTCGGCGAGTTCCCGCGGAAGACTGCGGTTGACCCACACCGGCGGCCGGAGGTCGAAGATGAAGCGCCGCAGCGAGGCGATCACCTCATCGAGCTTCTGAACCGTCTGGGCGACGGATTCCTGGGCTTCGGGGTTCTGCAGCTTGGGTATCTGAGCCTGGAGGCCGAGACCGACGGCGAAGAGATCCTGGATGATGGCGTCGTGGAGGTCTCGGGCGATGCGCTCCCGATCCTCGACAACGGCGACGCGTCGCAGGCGCTGCTGCAAACGAGCTGTCGAGATGGCGGCACCGGCGATGGCGGCGAGGGCGGTGATGGTCTCCTCGTCCTCTGCGGTGAACCCACCGTCCTTCTCGGTCAAGTACAGGTTGCCGTACACGGCGTCGCCGACTCTCACCGGCAAGCCGAGAAACGAGGACATGGCGGGGTGGTTGGCGGGAAACCC
>JABDIW010000369.1 GCA_013003515.1 Acidimicrobiia bacterium | reverse complement strand
ATAGAGGAGATCTGCCGCACGCTGATCCGGGCCGAGCACCTTGAGGAACAAGGACCGGCCGGTATCGGTCGATGCGACGAAGGGCTTGGAGCTTCGGGCGCGGACCAACGCAGGGGCGACATCCGTGATGGCGAGACCGCGTCTGTTCAGGGTCGCCCGCAGCTCGTCGGCCGTCGGCGTTCTCTGCGGTGATCCGAACACCAGGTCGGTTGCGGCCCCGATCGCATAGCCGAGGGCGAGTGCGAAGACTGCGTCGACGGCGACGACCACACCATCGAGCGTGCGCACCAGGAGGAACAGCAGCAACGCCGCCCACGAAGCCCGGCGCCAGCGTCTCGATAGCCACGGCGTGAGCGCGCCGAGCGCAGCAGCGAACGCTGCCAGGTACACGGTGTTGGGAAATGCGTCGCCGGGAACACAGGCTTGGGACGTGAACAGGGCACCGGGAGCTTCGGTCGCACCACCAACCGTGGACAATTCCGGGAGGCCTTCGGCTCGTTCCGCATCTGAGCAGATCCACCCCGGCTGGTCGACTTCGAGAGATGGAGGCTGGAACTCGGAGATGAGTTGGCGGTTGATGCCCCAGGACAGGGCTACCGCGATCGCCATGGCGAACACGATGAGCCCGAGGCGACGGTACCGACGCTGGGCGAGCAGGGTCACGAGCACCCCGATCGGGATGAGCCAGGCGAGCAACTGCCCGATGAGGATCAGAGTCACCACGACCGCGTCGGGGAGCCCATCGAATGCGTCGATCGTCTCGATGGTGACGGCGGCGTTGAGGTTGTCGAGAACCGAAGCGAGGAGGAAGCCGGCGCCGGCCACCACCAGCGCGACGATCAGGCGAAGAAGATCGCTGGGAGATCGTCCGTAGCGACGGCTCGGTTGCGCCATGAGTCGACCCTATCGACTGGCGAGGGATCGGATGGTGACAGGCGCCCCGGGTCGAGAGTCCTCGAGTCCGTGGCGCGGCGTGCTCACGGCAGTGTCTGGAGGAACGAGAGGATGTCGGCCAGTTCCTCGGGTCCCCAGCCTGCCTTGGTCAGCGCAGGCATCTCCGGGTCGGACCCGGGGTGTCCGTACAGAATCTTGTGGGTGACCTCCCACGGGTTGGCGTTGGCGAGACTGCCGACGGACTCGGGTTCCTCGTCGCTGCCCAGATTCGGATCGGTGCCGTCCGCCCCGTGGCACGCAGCACATTCCCTCGTATAGAGGTTCTCGCCTTCGGCAGCATCGCCTCCCGTGATGGCCTTTGTGTCGAGATCGATGAACGTCGACATGTCGACCAGGCTCTCCGTGATGAACACGGCGATGTCGTTGATCTCTCCTTCGGACAGCACCGCGGAGAAGTCGTGGTCGGCCAGGCCACCGCTCATTGCGTCGACGACGTCCTCGACCGTGTCGTTGCGGGCATCCCAGATGCCGACGAAGCCAGTGAAGTGAGATCCGGACCCGTAGGCCCCGTCGGCGCCGCGGTAGTCCCAACCATGGCATTCCTTGCACCGCCAGGTGTCGGCGCCGGTGCGTTCGTTCGTCGATTGTGTCGCCCACAGCGCGGCGTCCGAGGTCGGTTCCACACCTTCCGTCACCACCCACCACTTGTCGTACAGGAGGCCGCCCTGGGTGGCGGCGTCTCCGCCGCATCCGGTGGCCGTGAGGGCGATCACGACTGCGATCGCGAATGTGAGCAATCGAGACCTGGTCATCGAGCGTCCTTCCCGGTTTGTCATGAGCGACCATACGCAGGCTCCTCGCCTGTGTCATAGGGTCGCTCGTCCTTGTGATCGGCTCGGGAATACCCCTTGCTTGAGGACAATCGCCCTGAGCGCCGAGTGTCTCACACCCCGGCGGTACCGTCGGGGTGTGAAGGTCACGGAGTTCACCGACGAGTACGAGCTTGCTGCACCGCTGTTCGACAGTACGGCCGCTGAGCTCCGTGCCAGGACCTTGCCGCCCGGCTCGCGGCGCTGGCTGGCAGTCGACGACGGCATTGCCGTCGCGGCGGCGACGTCGATGGTCAGGCCCGACGACCGCGTGTTCCTTCGCTTCGTCGGCGACGCCGAGGCCTACGGACCACTGGCCGATGGCGTGATCGCAACGCTCGGTCGCCGCGTGCATGCGTTCACGCGGAGCGAGGAGATGTTGGCTGCTCTGGAACGGGCCGGCTTCGGAATCGAGAACGTCACCGAGGACTTCGCCGTGCCCTTTGATCGTGCCCTGGCCCTGACGTCGCGGGCCTGGCTCCCCTCGGGATACTCGCTCCATCGGGCCGACGAGGTCGATGAGGATCGGCTGTTCGCCCTCGACAACATGTTGCGCCGGGATGTCCCGGGGTCGGACGGCTGGAGGGGGAACCGAGAGTGGTTCCACGATGAGCTTCATGGTGACCCGGCCTTCGATCCGTCGGCCTACCTCGTGGCTCAAGAGGAGAATTCGGGCGAGTACGTCGGGTTGACACGGATCTGGCGGAACGACTCGGGTCCCCGGCTCGGGCTGATCGGGGTCAGGCGACATCACCGTGGCTCGACGCTTGCTCCCTTCATGCTCCACCGCGCCCTGGAGTCAGCCGCGACGTGGGGGAGCGAGGTGTTCCACACGGGAACGAGCTTGTCGAACCGGGTCGTGTATCCGAAGCTGTCGGAACTCGGCGAGAGCCAGGGCCTCTCCTGGCAACTGGTGCGGGAGTAGTTGTCTCTCCCCCCTTTGAGGGGGGAGTACCCGAGCGAAGCGAGGGGGAGGGGGGACTCAGTTGTTTCCCAGCTGAGACACAGGTGCTGCCCCCCTACCTCCACCTCCGGCTACGCCTCCGGCGCAGGGACCTTCCCCCCTTGAAGGGGGGACAGATCCAATCCACTACCTTTCCCCCATGCCCAAAGTCACGACGGAGCTGGAGGGCGGGGTTCTCACCATCACCCTCGCCGACCCCGACAACCGCAACGCCCTCGGGTCGCAGCTCGTCACAGAGCTCGTCACAGCGCTCGATCGGGCCGACACAGACGACGACGTGCGGGTGGTTGTTCTCACCAACGAAGGCCACGTCTTCTGTGCCGGTGTCGATCTCTCGGAGCGGACCAGTGGCGATGCCACTCCCGCCGCAGCCGACCCAGCTCAGATCTTCAAGCGGATCATGACGTCGCCCAAGCCGTTCGTCGGGCGCATCGCCGGTCACGCGGTTGCCGGCGGTACCGGTCTGGCGGCGGCCATGGACATTTCGATCGCCGTGGACGACGCCAAATTCGGGTTCACCGAAGTACGCATCGGAGCGGTCCCCGCCATCATCTCAACGGTCTGCCTTCCCAAGATGCGGCGCGCCGAGGCGGCCGACGCCATGTTGCGGGGCAAGCGGTTTCTGGCACCGGAGGCTGCCCGACTCGGCCTCATCAACCGTGCCGTGGCTCGAGAGCATCTCGATGGGGCAGTCGGCGATGTCGTCGAGGACCTGCTGCTGGGCGGACCCAACGCGCTTGCCGCCACCAAGCGTCTTCTCGCCCGACTTCCGACGATGCCACCCGACGAGGCGATCGCCTGGACCCAGGAGGTGTCCTCGGCTGCCTTCGAGTCGGCGGAGGGCCAGGAGGGCATGACCGCCTACCTGGAGAAGCGTCTCCCGTCGTGGGCGCCGGAGTCGGAGACCTAGTCGGTCTCGTCCATCTCCTCGTAGTACTCGGTGCCGAGGTGGGTGATGAGCTCCTCGCCCATCATGTGGCGCAGCGTGTTCTTCAGCTTCTTGAGCTGGATGAACAGGTCGTGCTCGGGGTACAGCCCTTCGGCCACCTGGGGTGACTTGAAGTAGAACGACAGCCACTCCTGGATTCCGCTCTTGCCGGCGCGGGCCGCCAGGTCGAGGAAGAGGGCCAGGTCGAGCACGAGGGGCGCAGCCAGGATCGAGTCCTTGCACAGGAAGTCGACCTTGATCTGCATCTTGTACCCCAACCACCCGAAGATGTCGATGTTGTCCCAGCCCTCTTTGTCGTCGCCTCGGGGTGGGTAGTAGTTGATGCGGACCTTGTGATAGAGGTCGCCGTACAGCTCGGGATAGGCCTCGGGCTGCAGGATCGTCTCGAGGACACCGAGCTTGGAGACCTCCTTCGATTTGAAGTTCTCCGGAGCGTCGAGGACCTCGCCATCGCGATTCCCCAGGATGTTGGTGGAGAACCAGCCGTTGATGCCCAGCATCCGGGCCTTCATGCCGGGAGCCAGGATCGTCTTCAACAAGGTCTGGCCGGTCTTGAAGTCCTTGCCGCACACCGGCACCTGCTCCCGGGCTGCCAGTTCGAGCATCGCCGGGAAGTCGACGGTGAGATTCGGGGCGCCGTTGGCGAACGGCACACCGGCGGTCAACGCCGCGTACGCATAGATCTGGCTGGGGGCGATGTGCGGGTCGTTGTCTTTGAGCCCCTGCTCGAACGCTTCGAGGGTGAGGTGCACGTCGGATGGCTCTTCGAAGGCCTCGGTCGATCCGCACCACACCATGACGAGACGGTCACAGTCCTTCTCGGATCGGAAGCGCTCGATGTCCTCGACGATGCGCTCGACGGCCGTCAGGTGGTCCGGGTCGTCGGCGACGTTGTCGACGTCGTCGAGACGGCTCACCCACCGGTGCGAGAAGACGGCGGGCATCGGCTTGATCGCCCGAAGCTCCTCGGCGACTCCTTCGAGGTGGTTGGGCTGGAGCACTCCGGCTCGCATGGCTGCCGTGTAGGCGTCATCGGAGTAGGGGTCCCAGCCGCCGAACACGATGTCATCGAGGCCGGCGATCGGCACGAAGTCCTTGATCATCGGGTTGCGGGCGTCGGTTCGCTTCCCGAGACGGATGTGGCCCATCTGGCTGAGCGATCCGGTGGGGGCTGCCGAGCCCTTGCGGGCCGCGATCACGCCGGCCATGAACGTCGTGGCGACGGCGCCCATTCCGGGGATGAGGATGCCGAGCTTGCCCGAAGCCG
>JABDIW010000117.1 GCA_013003515.1 Acidimicrobiia bacterium | reverse complement strand
GCGGGCAGTGAAGGTCTTGCCACTGGTCTCGATCGATCCGGCTTCGATCAGCGAGTGGACCTCCCGGATGGACGAGCGACCTGTGATCGGGAGCTCATCGCTGGTGAGCAGCTGGTGAGTGAATGCGAGGTCGTCAGCCACGATCGGTGTGTCGTCCTCCCACACTGCTTCCTCGCGGACCCGATAGGTCACGGACACAGCGCCGTCGGCGTCGATCGTGACTCCACCGTTGGCGAGGGTTGGGATCTCCTCGACGAGCCAGGGCACGAGCTGACCGGAGCCGGCGTCGATCCGATAGGCGCCTGGAATGAACAGTCGGGCCATCTCGGGCGACCCGGGCCAGGCGAGGATCGGATTGAGGGACGGCTGCCGCCTCGTGCCGTCGAAGTCCTCCATGGGAAACACGAAGTCCGCATCGATGCCCAGCCGGACGATGCCGGCGTACCGCGGGTTCCCCGGAATCGTCGTGGAGGCAGTGCTCGTCGTGGCTGCGCTCGTCCCCACTGCTGAGCTGGTCGTCGTCGAGACCGGGTTGGTGATCGTCGTGGTGTCCGACGAGTCACTGGTGCCACAAGCCGAGGCAACGAGACCCAGGACGAGGAGACCGGCAGCCAACCGAGTCCGGCTACCCCTCATCATCCGGATCGTCGTCGGGTGAGACGACGGGACCCCCTGCCGGTCGCAGATCCCACTTGGAGAATTCGGGTTCGACACCGGGAACCGTCCGATGCCCGTCTTCGTCCACGGCATCGGTGTCGTCGACGATGACCTCGAGGTTCTCGTCCTGGTCTGGGTCCTCATCGGCCACTGGTGGTGCCGTCCATCGCCCTTTGCTGAACCGGCCCTTGCCGGCTCCGCTGTTGATGTCCTTCGTCGGCCGCATGGCCTTCCTCCTCTCCACCAAGGTACCAACAGGGGTCCGTGCTGTGCGCGCATCCAGGCCTAGATTGCGCAGACATGGATCCCACCGATATCGCTGCGAAACAGCTGGCCCGGATGCGGGGAATGACCCGCTACTACCACGAGCGGTTCTTCGCCGACGTCCGCTGGGCGGGAGGACTGATGGTCGCCCTCTTCGTGGCCGGATGGTCGTTCGCCGACGAAGCGTTTCTGGTCATCCCGTTCGTCGCTCTGTGGGGGGCGACGCAGACTGCATTCGACGCCTCGTACCTGATCTTCGCTCGCCAGTACGCGGCGCGGCTCGAGCGCTATCTCAACAGCCGGCTCGGCACCGACGTGCTCATCGCCGCTGAGCTCGAGGACGCCTACCTGTTCCCGCTGGGAAAGCCGAAGATCGTGACGGCAGCGTTTGGCAAGGGGTTCTCGTGGTTCGGGTTCATGACCCTGTTCACGACGGCTTTGGGGCTCGTCGGCTTCGGGTACGGGCTGGTGCTCGGCATGCCCGAGCTGCCGAACAGCTGGCGACCTGCCTATCTCGGCGTCCTGTTCACGCTGACGCTGGTGGCGCTCCTCGTGGGCACATGGTGGTTCGTGACCGGCGTCGGGGAACGGCGCCTCGAGGACGTGCTCGACCGCACATTCCCCTCCTGAGCGTCCCGACCGGGACGCAGCCTCGCTATCAGGCGAAATCGTCAGGGTCGAAGTCACCCAGAGGTGGTGGAGGGTCGGGATGGGGCGCCCGTGTTGCGGCCGTCGAGACGCCGACTGCCTGGATGCCCAGACCCGTCCGGGCCGAGACCTCGGTGCCCGAATACACCAGCGTGGTTTCTGGCGCACCGGCCGTGTAGTAGTCGACGATCCACAGATCGCCCGGCTCATCACATGACACCGGGTGAGTGGTGACCACCAGCCTGCCCTCCGGAAGCCAGCCACGGGCGACGACCGACACACCGTCGAATTCCGACGGCAGTGGGTCGAGGCCCGGGCTCACAGCCACCGTGGCGTCTTGATCGGCGGTGCACGGCGAGGTCACCGCCCACACGTAGTCCCACTGCGACACCACCAGCCCGAACAGGCCCGCCTCGGACGCCGTCTCCTCGAAGAAGCCTCCCTCGTCGGTCACGCCCGGATCCGCGGGGAACGTGGAATGCAGATGCGTCACGTCACCGTGGTCGGCGATGAAGTAGAGGACGAAACCGTCCGAGGTCCATGCGAACTCGGTGACTTCGACATCGGTGCCGTTGACGATTCGCGATGGATCCGTTCCCTGGTTGGAGGCGACGTACACCCCGTACACACCATCGGTGCCCATGCCGGATGTGACGATCTCGAGCCCGGACGGGTGGTAGGTGACGGCGTCGTGGCTGTCGAGGAACGAGATATCGCTGACCTCGCCACCGGTGATGGGCTGTTTGAGGAGGCGGCCATCCTCGACCCAGATCGTCGAAGAGCCGCTCGGCCGGGTGAAGTGAACGGGTTCGTAGAGGGCACCGGCGGACTCGCGTCGGCCATCGGCGGTGAAGATGACGTTCTCGACGAGCAGCCGATCGGCGCCGGCCCCCCACTCGAGACGTGGCGGGAACATGGCCGTCCCCAGCTCGGGAACCACCTCGGCCACGCACTGGATGTCTCCCGTGTCGGGATCGGCAACAAAGAGGTTGGCGCCGACGATGAAGGAGATCTCGCCACCGAATGGGCCTGGCGCGTCACCGATGCCTTCACATGGCCCTCCCGGGACCTCGACGATGAGTGCTGTCGATGCGACGACGGTGGTGGTCGTCGTCGATGTCGTCGGAGCAGTGGTGGTCGACACTGCCGCTGTCGTCGAGGTGGTCGAGATGGCGGTGATCGACGTCGTTGTGGGGTCTGACGCCGAGTCCGTGCAGGCGCTCGCCGCGACGCCCAAGACCATGAGAACCATGACGACTCGAGACTTCATGACCGTGAAGATACGCCCGAGTTCCGGAGACTCCGAGGATCTCCGATACCGCCTCTCGGCCCTACCCACCCGGGCTCGATCGACGCATGGTGCAGGGAGAAAGGAGGAACATGCTCGTTCTGGTGACCTACGGGTCGAGAATGGGCGGCACCGAGGGAATCGCTCGCATGGTCGGCGACACGCTCGCCGCCGAGGGCATCGATGTCGAGGTGATCCCGGCCGACGAGAGACCCGACCTGTCGCATTTTGGCGCCGTCGTGGTCGGCGGCGGCCTCTACGCCGACCGCTGGCAGAAGGAAGCCCGCAAGTTCATCAAGAAGAACTCCAAGGAGCTGTCACGGAAGCCCGTGTGGTTCTTTTCCTCAGGACCGCTCGACGACTCGGCGGAGCAGGAGGAGATCCCGGAGACGGAACCGGTCCACAAGCTGATGGAGATGGTGGGCGCTCAAGGACATGAGAC
>JABDIW010000108.1 GCA_013003515.1 Acidimicrobiia bacterium | reverse complement strand
CCATGGGGTTCGTGAAGTCCGGCTACCGGGATGTCGAGATCGTCGGCGTGTTCACCGAGACGGGCATCGTCAACTCCTCCTACCTCGTTTCGATGGAGACGTTCGAAGAGAACTCGGTGATCAACCTCGAGTCCGTCATCGCCATCAAACTCGCCAACGGCGTCACGCCCGACGCCGGCCGCGCCCTGATCGAGGCGGAGGCGGTCAACCTGCCCGGTCTCGACATCAGGGACGGCATCGAATATCGCGAGGCCCAGGAGCAACAGGTCGACTCGATCCTTGCCCTGTTCCAGGGCTTGCTCTTCCTTGCGGTGGTGATCGCCCTCCTCGGCATCGTGAACACGCTGGTGCTGTCCATATTCGAGCGGACCCGAGAGATCGGGTTGTTACGTGCCGTCGGCATGTCCCGCTGGCAGGTGCGACGGATGGTGCTGTGGGAGTCGATCGTCGTCGCCGTCATCGGCGGCGTCTTCGGGATCGTCATCGGCACGTTCTTCGGGATCGTGGTGGTGACGGCACTCGGCGACGTCGGTATCGACACCCTTGGGGTCCCCGTCGGACAGTTGCTGTCGCTGCTGATCGTGGCGGCAATCGCCGGCGTCCTCGCCTCGATCGGACCTGCCCGCCGTGCCGCAAAGCTCAACGTCCTCGAGGCGATCTCCTACGAGTGACCACATCGAAGGGCTCTATCCTCTGCGTTTGAGGCTCCCGTAGCTCAGGGGATAGAGCACCGGTTTCCTAAACCGGGTGTCGGAGGTTCGAATCCTCCCGGGAGCGCCCAAGACGGGGCTATCGAGGCGCCACCGAATAGCCTCACCCCATGCGCATCGCAGCTCTCGCCGTCGCACTCGCGGTCGCCGTCGCCGCCCTCCTGATCGTGTGGGATCGTGGCGACGAGGCGTGGCGAGACTGCGCCGGCGAACTCGCCACCGGAACTGCCGCCGTGGAGCAGGTCTCACCACCGGCCGAGGTGGCTGCCGAAGCCGTGCTCGAGCTCGAGAACACGGTTGGCGTGGCATTCCACCCGGCCGATGGAGCCATGTTCGCCATCACCCAGGACGGCACGGTCGTTGTGGATGGCGCAACCGTGATCGACCTCACCGGGCAGGTGGCGACAGGGTACGAACAGGGGCTCCTTGGCATCACCGTCACGAACGACGGATCGACCCTGATCCTCGACTACACCGACACTGACGGGACCACCCGGGTGGTGTCCCACGGCCTCACAGCGACCGGGACCGGATACACGGCGTCAGCACCGTCGCTGCTGATGACCATCGAGCAGCCGGGCCACACCCACAACGGGGGACACCTGGCGATCGGCCCCGACGGGTACCTCTACATCGGAACTGGCGATGGCCGTGGTGGGGCCTACACCGAGGAACATCCGTCCAACGGGCACGTGGCACGCGATCCCGATTCGCCTCTCGGCAAGATCCTCAGGGTCGAGCTCACCGATACCGGAATCGAGACACCTCCCGGCAACCCGTGGCCGGACGGCGCCGCCCCCGAGGCCTATGTGGCCGGGATGCGCAACCCGTGGCGCTTCTCGTTCGACAAGGACACCGGTGATCTGTGGGTGGGCGACGTCGGCCAGAACTGCTTCGAGGAGGTCACCCGGCTGGCGGCCGGTGACATCGCCGGGGCATCTCTCGGCTGGGATGCGTTCGAAGGGTCACACCGGTTCGCCGGCGATCCGATCGACGAGCACACACTCCCGACGTTCGAGTATCCCCACGACGAAGGTCGCTGCTCGGTCGTCGGTGGGTACGTCTATCGCGGGTCGGCGATACCCGACCTCGTTGGGTCGTACCTGTTCGGAGACAGCTGCAGTGGCGAGGTGCTCGCCCTGGTACCGGACGGGACGGGTGGGTGGGGGGTCGCCTCGCTCGCTCCCCACATACCCACCCTCGTCTCGTTCGGCGAGGACGTCGATGGCGAGGTGTACGCCGTCAGCCTCTCCGCCGGAGTGTTCCGGTTGGTGCCTGCGCCGTGACCCCCGCCGTCTAGCGTCGCCGCATGACCCACCTCGCCGGGCTCGCCGGTGTGTCGGCGATCTCGTTTGCAGCGATCTTCGTTCGCTACGCCGGCACCGCGCCGGGGACGACCACGTTCTTCCGTGCCCTGTACGCCCTTCCCTTCCTGGTGATCGCCTGGCTCCTGGTGAAGGGACGTGACACTCGCCCCCGCCAGGTTCGGTTGATGGCAGTCGCCGCCGGCACCTTCCTCGCCATCGACCTGACCATCTGGCACGTGTCGATCGACGCCATCGGCGCCGGACTGGCCACCGTGCTCGCCAACACCCAGATCGTCTTCGTCGGTCTCTTCGCATGGCTGATCTCCGGCGAGAAGCCATCGCGCCGGAATCTGCTGGTCGCCCCCGTGATCTTCACGGGTGTCGTCCTCATCTCGGGGCTCGGTGACGCAGCCAGCTACGGAGACGACCCGTTGCTCGGGGCCATCACCGGCGTCATCGCCGGCTTCTTCTATGGCGCCTTCATCTTCACACTCCGCCGCTCGTCACAGGGCCACGATGCCCCGCCGGCCGGACCGGTGCTCGACGCCACGATCGGAACCTTCCTTGCTGCGGTGGTCATCGCTCCGGTCTTCACCGCCGACTTCGACATCTCCATCTCGTGGCCCGCCCACGGCTGGCTCATCGCACTCGGCTTTCTCGCCCAGGGAGCCGGTTGGTTGCTGATCAACCGGGCCCTGCCCCGGCTGCCCGCGATCGAGGGCTCACTACTGATCCTCACTCAGCCGATGCTCACCGTGCTGTGGGCGCAGCTCCTCTTCGACGAGGACCTCTCGTCGCTCCAATGGACCGGAGTCGCCCTCGTGCTGGTCGGTCTGGTCGGAGGACTTGTTTCGAGGGCCGATCGACCCCGGGAAATCAGAGCTGCGGAAACGTAGGGTTCAAGTACGAGCAGCGCGAGGAGCGATCATGTCGGACGAGCACGACCAATCTGACCACCATCGCACCCACAAGTGGCCGGACTCCATTGCGGGCACTCCGCTGCATCCCGAATCACTGATGATGGGCTACGGCTACCGGCCCGAGTGGTCCGAGGGAGCGCTCAAGAGCCCCATCTTCCAGACATCGACGTTCGTCTTCGAATCCGCCGAGGAGGGGAAGAAGTACTTCGAGCTCGCCTACGGGATCAGGGAACCCGACGACGGCGAACAGATGGGCCTCATCTACAGCCGGCTCAACAACCCCGACCTCGAGATCCTCGAGGACCGGCTCACCGTGTGGGACGACGCCGAGGCGGCGCTCAGCTTCCGAAGCGGCATGGCGGCCATATCGACGACGATGCTCGCCTTCCTGCGGCCGGGGACGGTGTTGCTCATGAGCGAACCGATCTACGGGGGCGTGCACTACCTCGCCGAGGAGATCCTCCCCCAGTTCGGCATCACCACCGTTCGCTTCGACGCACGCGACTCGCGGATCGCAATCGAACAGAAGCTGGCTGCCACCGCGAAGCCACTCGGCCTCGTCCACATCGAGACCCCGGCCAATCCGACCAACGACCTCATCGACATCGCGATGTGCGCTGAGATCGCCGCCGCCCACTCCACCGAAGAGCGCCGGGTGCCGCTGACCGTCGACAACACCTTCCTCGGTCCCGTCTTCTCCCGGCCACTCGACCATGGAGCGGACATCGTCCTGTATTCGGCGACGAAGTTCATCGGGGGCCACTCCGACGTCATCGCCGGCGCCGCCCTGGGGTCGGCCGAGATGCTCCAGCCTGTCGCCGTCCATCGCACCATCTTCGGGACGATGTCCAGCCCGTGGAGTGGCTGGCTGCTGATGAGATCGCTCGAGACCCTCCAGCTGCGCATGACCCGGCAAGCCGAGAACGCTCGCAAGGTCGCAGAGTTCCTGCGCGAGCACCCCAAGGTGGAGGCCGTCCACTACCTCGGATTCATCGACGCCGACCATCCTCAGCACGAGCTGTACAAGCGTCAGTGCCTCGGCCCCGGGTCCATGATCTCGTTCGTGGTGACCGGCGGAGAGGAGGCGGCATTCCGTGTGCTCAACAACATGCAGCTCATCCACCTCGCCGTCTCGCTGGGGTCGACCGAGTCACTGGCCGAGCATCCGGCGACGATGACCCACGCCGATGTCTCCGATGAGGAGAAGGAAGCGGTCGGTGTGACCAGCGGGCTGATCCGGGTGTCGATCGGCGTCGAGCATCCCGATGACATCATCCTCGACCTCGCCACAGCCCTCGAACAGGCATGACCGCAGACCCCCTCCCCTCGTAGAGTCCTTCCATGAAATGGTTCGAAACCGCCGTGTTCTACGAGGTACCGGTCTATGCGTTTCGAGACTCCAACGGCGACGGTGTCGGCGACTTCGCCGGTCTCACCGAGAAGCTCGACTACCTCCAATGGCTGGGCGTCGATTGTCTCTGGTTGACCCCTTTCTACGGCTCCCCGCGGAAGGACGGCGGCTACGACGTCTCGGACTACGCAGCGGTTGACCCTCGCTACGGATCGATGGACGACGTTCGGGCTTTCGTGGACGGGCTCCATGAGCGGGGAATGAGGGTCATCGCCGACCTCCCGATCAACCACACCTCCGACGCCCACCCCTGGTTCCAAGAGGCGAGGCGGCCCGGGTCGGCCACACGCGACTGGTACGTGTGGACGGATGATCCAGACCAATGGTCCGAGGCACGGGTGATATTCACCGACACCCACGACTCGAACTGGACCTGGGACGACGAGGCGGGCGGCTACTACTGGCACCGGTTCTTCTGGCACCAGCCCGACCTCAACTTCGACAACCCAGACGTCAGAAGGGCGGTCGAGGACGTCGTCCGGTTCTGGCTGGATGTCGGCTTCGACGGGCTGCGGCTCGACGCCATCCCCTATCTCTACGAACGGGGCGGCACCAACGGCGAGAACCTCCCCGAGACCCACGCCTACCTCAAGGAGATCCGGGCGATGGTCGACTCCGAATACGAGGACCGCATTCTGCTCGCC
>JABDIW010000105.1 GCA_013003515.1 Acidimicrobiia bacterium | reverse complement strand
CACATTTCCCGTTGCCAACCGGAACCGCAGCTCTTCCGAGCCGAACTGGCTGTTGTAGGCCTTGACCTCCGCGACGATCGTGTCGATCGTCTCCGCCTTGTGGTCGGCGGTGAAGATCATCACCGGCATCACGCTGCAATCCCCGTTCAGGAGTCCGGTGGTCGTCGGCACGTAGGTGACCGACTGGGCGAGCGTCGACGGATCGCGGGGCAGCACGCGCCATTTCAAGGCGCCTTCGTTCCAGCCCGAGTTGATGACCTTGGCGATTCCCGGGAGTCCGATGACCGACTGCACTCCAGGCACGTTGCGCATGTGCCACTCGAAGCGGTCGATCGTCGTCATCACGTCGTAGTCGACGCAACCATCGGCTACCGTTTCGACGATCACCGACAGGATGTCGACGCCGATCGAGAAGTTGGTGCTGATGATCTCGCTGTCGCGGTTGTAGCGCGAGTCGGACCGCAGCTCGGGCACGCCTCGGTGCAGATCCCCGATCTTGATCTCTCGCGCCTGCCAGCCTCCGACCACCAGCAGCACGGCGGAGAGCGCCAGGACCACCTTGGCGGGCCCCGGCTCGGCCACTCGCGCCAGCAGCTTCCACACCGGCTCCATGTGGCGCGACCGGCGCTTGAGCCGTTCCTGGTAGATCGCGTCGTAGCTCAGGTAGGAGAGCAGCACCGGCAGCAGGATCAGGTTCGTCAGGATGATCACGGCCACGCCCAGGCTCGCGGTCACCGCCATCTCCTGGATGACCCGGATCTCGATCAGCTGAATCGTCACGAAACCGATCGTGTCGCTGATGAGGGCGATGACACCCGGGACGAGCAGTCGCCGGAACGCTCCACGCGCCGCATCCGAGCTGTCGGCTCCCTTGAATACTTCCGCTCCGTAGGCGCTGACCATCTGGACGCCATGGCTCACGCCGATGGCGAAGATCAGGAACGGCACGAGGATGCCCATCGGGTCGATGCCGTACCCGAGGAGCGTCAGCAGCCCGAGCTGCCAGGTCACGGCGATGAGCGAGCACGCCAGAGGGATGATCGTCAGCTTGATCGACTGCGAGTAGACGTAGACCAAGACAGAGGTGATGAAGAACGCGACGGCGAAGAAGAGCAGAACCCGGCTGGCGCCGGCCGTGATGTCGCCGATCACCTTGGCGAAGCCGATCATGTGGACGTTGACCGGGGCGGACTCGACGCTCACTTCGATGTCCGGCTGGAAGCGCGCTCGAATCTTCTCCTCCAGCTGCGCGGAGACCTCGACGTAGTCGAGCGGCTCGCCCGTGCTGGGATTCACGTCGAGGAGTTGGGCGCTGATGATGGCGCCGCTGAAGTCGTTGGCTACGAGCCGTCCGACGATCCCCGCTTTCAGGATGTTCTTTCGAACCTGATCCAAGCCTTCGGGCGTCGGGCGGAAGTCCGCCGGAATGACGTTGCCTCCGGCGATGCCGTCCTCGACGACCTCGGTGAAGCGCGTGTTCGGGGTCCATAACGAGCTGACCTGCGCCCGATCGACGCCCGGAATGAAGAAGACCTCGTCGGTCGCCACCTTAAGTGCTTCGAAGAACTCGGGCGTGAAGATGTCTCCCTCGCGCACCCTCAGAGCGATGAGCAGCCGGTTGGCCCCGCCGAACTGCTGACGGTGCTCGAGGTAGGTCTGCATGTACTCGTGCTTCAGCGGGAGCAGCTTGGCGAAGCCGGCGTCGATGCCGATGCGGCTGGCCGAGAACGCCATGAAGGCGGTCACCACGAGAAACAGGACGATCACCAGCCGGCGATGACCGAAGATCGCTCCTTCGAGCTTCGAGGTAATGCGTGACGTCATGGCGACACCGCCTCGTCGATCGCCTCGGGACCGAGGCGGTTGACCCCGTATTCGCCGACCAAGACGATATCTCCGTCGTCCATGGACAGGATCGAAG
>JABDIW010000367.1 GCA_013003515.1 Acidimicrobiia bacterium | reverse complement strand
CTACGGCCCCGGCCTCGTAGCCCAGGCCCATCAAGCAGACGAATACGTCCCGACGAGCAACATGTACAAGTGCTTCCAGGTGTTGCGGGAGTTTCTGTCGGGCTGACGCCCATGGCTGCCGGTCGCCGGCTACCGGCTGCCAGAAGGAGACGGTGGTAGCTGGTGGCTGGTAGCTGGTAGCCAGAGGCCGCCGTCAGGCGGCTTCGGGGACTGGCTCCAGGCTGAACATCTCCAGGAACACGTGCACCAGGGGGCCGATGCCGAAGGCGTAGAGGACCGTTCCAATGCCGACGGTTCCGCCGAGCAGCCAGCCGAGGACCAGTACTGCCACCTCGAGGCCAAACCGGACGACGCCCACCGGGTAGCCGCGGCGGGCGATGCCGGTCATGAGCCCGTCCCGGGGGCCGGGTCCGAGCCCGGCGCCGATGTACAGGCCCGAGGCGAGCCCATTGAGCAGCAATCCCGAGATGAGCAACACCCATCGCGTCACGTCGCCGTCTGGTGTCGGTATCGCCCAGATCGTCAGGTCGATGACGACGCCGATGATCACCACGTTGAGGAGGGTGCCGACGCCGAGGCGTTCCTTGAGCGGGATCCATCCGAGCAGCACGACGAAGCCGACGAAGATGCCAACGGTGCCGATCGGGATGCCGGTGTTGATCGAGATGCCCTGGTGGAACACCTCCCAGGGCCCCAGCCCGAGGTTCGACTCGACCATGAAGGCGAGACCGACACCGAACAGCACCAGGCCCCACATCAGCCGGGGCATTCGGCGACGCATCTCTTGTCGTGACGGGCGAGGAAGCATGAGGCGGGGAGGGTATACCTCAGCGGGCCGCCGCACCGTCAGGTTGTGTCTTACGTCCCTGGGTGTCGAGCAGGCTTCGCGGTAGCTTCAACGGATGGCCTGGGCGGATGTCCTCAGCGAGAGCCCGCTGCCGTGGCTCCTGGAGCCGTCCGACCCGGCAGTGCGAGCGTCATCGTTGAGCAGGCTGCTCGATCAGGACGAGGCCGATGGCGAGTTTCGCACTGCTCGGACCAAGGCCATGAAGGTGTACCCGATCGCCGGCATCCTCGCCGCCCAGGACAAGGCCGGGTGGTGGGCGAAGCCCGGTCCGGGGTACGGGCCGAAGTACCGGGGAACCGTCTGGAACCTGATGTTCCTCGATCAGCTCGGCGCCGACCCGGGCGATGACGGCATCCAGCGGGCATGCGACTACGTGCTGACGTGGAGCTCGACTGCCGTCGGCGGGTTCGGTGCCTCAGGAACCCACATCGAGCGCAACCCGCCCCCGTCGTCCGCCCTCCACTGCCTCAACGGGAACCTGACCCGGGCGCTGATCCACTTCGGGCACCTCGATCACCCGACTGTTCGCGCTGCCACCGACTGGGCGGCGAGAACCATCCTCGGGGAGGACGTCGAGCGCTGGTACGTGTCCGGCACCTCGGGCCCCGGCTTCGCCTGCGGTGTCAACGAGGAGCTCCCCTGCGCCTGGGGAGCGGTCAAGGAGATGCTGGGGTTGGCCGCCATCCCCATCGACCAGCGAACGGACCGGGAGCAGCGGGCGATCGATGCCGGCATCGAGTTCCTCCTCTCCCGCGATCCGGCCGACGCCGATTACCCCATGGGGTACGGCAACACCGAACCCAACAGTTCCTGGTTCAAACCCGGATTCCCTTCGGGATACATCGCCGACGTGCTCCAGAACATGGAGGCTCTCGCCGAGCTGGGGGTCGCCGCCGACTCTCGCCTCGACAACGCATACGAGTGGCTGGTCGGCCTTGCGGACGACAGCGGGCGCTGGAAGAACCGGTACGCCTATACGAGCAAGACCACGGTGCCCATCGAGAAGCAAGGCGCCGCCTCGAAGTGGGTGACGCTCCGGGCATCGACGGTGCTGCGGGCCCGTCATGGGGACTGACTGGTGACTGCGGCTCCCCGGACGCTGGCGTTGCTCACCGTCGCCGCTGTCCTCACCGGGTGCTCCTCGTCACAGTCGGCTTTGCCTCCGGCCTTCGAGGGAATGGCCCCGGATGAGGTCGGCTGCGTGATCAGTTCTGGAGGGGCTGTCATCTCTGAGATCGGACCCTTGGGTCCTAGCGATGTCGAGACGGTCGAGCCCAATGACTACACATCGTTCCGCATTGGCCGGACGCCGGACTCCGTGGTGGTCGTCGTCGATCGTGATCGCAACCGGGGCAGCGGGACCTCCGCCATCGCTGAGCTACCCACCGAGGGAGTCGGTGGTGTGGTCGCATCCGGGTCCTGGGTGGATGCAGCCAACCCGGGGTTCTCGGTTCGCTGCTGGCGTGGGCCCTCGTTTGAACTGAGCTCTCGTAGACAGCGTGATCGCGACTGATCGGAAGGGTCGATGGGCGACTAGCTTTGCGTGTCGAGGAGGGGATGCATGGACGTGGTGCTTCAGGTCGAGGGCCTTCGCAGGAGCTTCGGAGATCTGACCGCAGTCGACGGCGTGTCACTCCACATCGGTGTGGGAGAGACGTACGGCTTGCTCGGCCCGAACGGAGCAGGCAAGACAACGTCGATCTCGATGATCGCCGGGCTTCTGGAGCCCGACGCCGGGACGATCACCATCGACGGTCAGCCGATGACGACGTCGGCGACCTCTACCAAGGAGTCCCTCGGGCTCGTACCTCAGGACCTCGCCGTCTACCCCGACCTCACCGCTCGGGAGAACCTGCGTTTCTTCGCCAAGCTCTACGGGATCTCCGAGGACATCAAGACGCGGGTCGACGAGGTGCTCGAGATCATCGAGCTGACCGACCGTGCCGACGACCTCGCCAAGGAGTACTCGGGCGGGATGAAGCGTAGGCTCAACATCGGCATCGGGCTGCTGCACCGGCCCCGCCTTCTCATCCTCGACGAGCCAACCGTCGGTGTGGACCCACAGAGCCGTAACGCCATCTTGAGCAGCGTCGAGCATCTCGGTGAGGCCGGCATGGCCGTCTTGTACACCACGCACTACATGGAGGAGGCCGAGCGCCTCTGTGACCGCGTCGGCATCATCGACGAGGGCACGGTGATCGCCGAGGGGACCCGACGCGAGCTGGTCGCTCTGGTCGGTCAACGTGATCTCGTTCATCTGAACGGATCGGGGGACCTGGCCGCAGCAGTGATCGCGCTCGAATCGCTCGATGGAGTCGACAAGGCAACGGCGACCGACCACCACCTCGAGATCGTGGTCGCCGACGCCCGTCAGCAGCTCCCCGGGCTTCTCGCCACCGCTTCGACCGCCGGCGCATCGATAGATGGTGTCGAGGTGGTCGAACCCGACCTCGAGGCCGTCTTCCTCAAGCTGACTGGAAAGGCATTGCGCGAGTAGTGGGCGCCGCTTTCACCATCGGGATGAAGGACCTGCGACAGCGGCTGCGCGACCGTTCTGCCTGGATCATCGCCGTGATAGTGCCCCTCGGGCTGGCCTTCATCCTCAACGCCACCATTGGAGGGGCGGCAGGGAGCGAAGGTGGAGGCTTCCTGACTGAGATCCTCGTGGTCGACGACGACGGTGGCGAGGTCTCGGCGGCGTTTCTCGACATCCTCGACGACCTCGAAGCCGATGAGATCGTCTCCGTTGAGACCGCCACTTCGGCAGCCGACGCCCAGTCCCGGGTCCAGGACGGGTTCCCCTCGGCCATCGTGATCCCTGAGAGCTTCACCGCGGCCGCTCAGCAAGGCAGTCCGGCAACCATCACGGTGTACACGAACCCGGATGAGCAGATCGCTTCCCAGGTTGCCCTGGCGCTAGCGCAGGGTTTTGCCGCTGAGATCAACACCGTGCAGCTTTCTGTGGCATCAGTGTTCGTCGGAGAAGGCACCGACGCCGATCCGGCCCGGATACCCGGGCTCGTTGCCGCCGCCCAGGGTGGAACGCCGCTTGCGACGGTCGCAGGTATAGAGACCGAAGGGGAGGGGTTCGACCTCGCCACGTACTTCGCCATCGGCATGGCCGTCTTCTTCGTGTTCTTCACGGTCCAGTTCGGAGTGCTCGGCCTCATCGAGGAACGTGATCAGGGAACGAAGGCTCGTCTCCTGGCTGCGCCGATCCCGAGAGCCGCCATCGTCGGCGGGAAGCTGATCGCAGCGTTCGTGCTCGGCCTCGTGTCGATGCTGGTCCTGTGGATCGCCAGCTCACTGGTGATGGGGGCCGAGTGGGGCAACCCGGTCGGAGTCATCGTGCTGATCGTGGCCGGGGTGATCGCCGCCATGGGCGTCACCGCGCTCGTTGCCGCCTTCGCCCGCACCGCCGAGCAAGCCGGTGGATACGCCGCCATCGTCGCCGTGGTTCTCGGACTGCTGGGGGGAACCTTCTTCCCCGTGAGCCAGGCGTCCGGGTTCTTCTCTCTGGTCAGCAAGATCGCCCCGCACCGCTGGCTGATGGACGGGTTCAACCTGCTCACCGCCGGTGACCCGGTTTCGGCGGTGATCCCCTCGGCGCTCGCTGCTGTCGCCTTCGGTGTCGTCACCGGGGTGATCGGCTTGCTGATGGCTCGCAAGATGGTGCTGACATCATGAAGGTGCTCACGATCGCAACGAACAGCGTTGTGCGCCTG
>JABDIW010000091.1 GCA_013003515.1 Acidimicrobiia bacterium | reverse complement strand
GAGGTTTCGGCGATAGCCGAGGTGGGCGGGGCGGAGATCATCCCCAATACGTCGGTCGGCGTGGTGCGGGTCGGCGATGGGGAGGTCGGGGTTGCGCTCGAAGCCGACAGCTACACATCCACCGAGTGGGGGACCATTCTCAGGGACGTTGCATCGCCGCTCCTGGTGCGACGTTTCGATGGGGGATCGACGAGCACCGGATCCGACCTGATGACCGCAGCGACGAGTGGCAAGGAGGCCTCGGTGCCGGCACTCCCGTGGCTGCTGCTCGGCATCGTCGCCTTCATCATCCTCGTCGGTCCGGTCAACTTCCTCGCACTTCGCGCCATCAAGAAGCCAGAACTCGCCTGGGTCACGGTCCCGGTCCTGTCTGTGGCCTTCGTTGGCTTGTTCTGGCTCATCGGCACCGGCCAGATCCCGGATTTCACGCTCGCCCAGTCGACCGTGCTCATCGACGAGTACGGGTCTGCCACAGGGACAGGTGGGGTGCTGTTGCAGGTGGAACAGGGTGGCGACCGCACCATCGTCTTCCCCGAGGGGTGGAATGGAGCTCGTCTCTCCGTCGCCGGTATCAACCCGGGCGCCACCGACACGACCAGTGGAGAGCGGGATGCGATCACGTTCGAGCTTGCCGACCTGGGCCTGGCCGCCGTCCAGGTCGATTGGGAGGCCGATGAGATCCCGGTCGCTGTCAGCGCCGAGCCCGGGGGCAAGGGCCTCCTCGTGACTGCCCAGAACGACACGCCGTGGTCCTACTGGGCATGGGGATTCGTCCTCAATGGCAGGGCGATCTCCGGAGAGGGCGCCCTCGAGCCTGGAGCCACCGGCATCGTCGACGCCTCGATCGGTCGAGGGACCAACACGCAGTATGAGGGCATCATCGCCTCCGGCGTCTCCCTGCGATCGGTCGCCGAGACGGTGTCGGCCGACTACGACACCATTCAGGGCCTGTCCCGGGTCGCCGAGGCCGACATCTCCGACGAGCTTCGCGATGCCGGACTGTGGTTCTACGGGTACACGGCGGGACCTGAGTACACCTATCTGGTCGACGACACCGAAGGAGTCGGCTCCGGCACGGCACTCGTCGTCAAGCGGGTGGACCTCGATCAGGAGTCACGTCTCGCCATCGGTCGCTCGCAGCCAGAGATCCTCTCCATCGTGGGAGCCTCGTCCGTCGAGGGATACGGGCCCGATATCTATGCCTACGGGGCCGAAGAGGTGTACCTCAAGTACCTCGTGCCCGAAGGCCTCACCGGTGGTGTTCGGGTCAGCCCGGGCTTCACTTCGTTCGACGTGATGGAGGTCTTCGACTGGTCCACCGGTGTGTTCGTGGCTGCCGAGTGGGACACGAACTTCACCATCGATGATCTGGTGTCTCCCGGCGGCGAGGTCGTGGTGCGGGGATCCAAGTCACCCAGCGACGAGGGGTACTACGACGACAACCTGAACCTGAGCAGGTTCTCGTTGAGATGGGACGAGACATGATCGTCGAGTTCGACGCCGTCGAGAAGCGGTACGGGAAGGTCCATGCTCTGCAAGACGCCCACCTGCAGGTGCCGCAGGGGTCGATCCTCGGCCTCATCGGGCCCAACGGTGCGGGCAAGACGACCTCGATGCTGCTGATGACCTCACTGCTGTCCCGCGATGGGGGCCGGGTTCGTGTCGGTGGTCTCGACCCGGAGCGCAATCCCCGCGCCGTGCGCCGACACGTCGGGTACATGCCGGACTTCTTCGGTGTCTACGAGGGCCTGACTTCATGGGAGTACCTCGAATTCTTTGCAGCCACCCAGAACGTCAGAAAGGCGGCCCGACCCGCGGTGGTCGCCGACCTTCTTGCGCTCGTCGACCTCGAGCACAAGGCAGACGCCGACGTGAACACCCTGTCACGGGGCATGAAGCAGCGGCTCAGTCTGGCCCGGGCCCTCGTCCATGATCCTGAGCTCCTCGTTCTGGACGAGCCGGCCTCCGGGCTCGACCCCCGGGCACGTGTCGAGTTGCGAGAGCTGATCGGTGAGCTGCACCGCATGGGCCGCACCATCGTCATCTCCTCCCACATCCTGTCCGAGCTGGAGGGCATCTGTTCGCACCTGGCCATCGTCGACCACGGCCGGATTCTCGCCCAGGACACGATCGCCGCCATGCGCCAGAAGATGATGGGCCACCGGCGCATCGTTGCCCGGGTCGCGGTGGGGCATGTCGAAGATGCCGAGGACCTCCTGCGCGACTCGTCGGGTGTCGAGGAGGTCTCCATCGAGCGAGACATCCTCCACGTTGCTTTCAACGGCGACGATGCCGTGTCGGCGAGGCTGCTCGGCTCGGTGGTCGACGCCGGAATCCCCGTCGCCGAATGGCGGGTGGAGGCGGCGGGTCTCGAAGAGCTGTTCCTGCAGGTCACCGACGGGTGGGCAAAGGGGGCGGCATCATGAACCCGGTCGCCGTGCGAGAGCTCGAGGAGCGCTTCCGGACGGTTCGCTCCCCGATCCTGCTGTCGGTGTGGGTCCTGGTTGCGGGCGCCCTCACCTTCCTCGCCTATCTGCTGGCACGCAGTGCTGCCGACGCCGCCCTCTCCGACGTCGGGTTCGCCGGCATCGGCTCGGTGCTGGCCTCGAACTCGATGGGGGTGTTCATCTTCGAGATGATCATGGTGATGCTGATGACGGGTGTGGTCTTCGTGGTTCCCGGCCAAGCCGCCGTCACCATCGTGGGGGAGCGGGACCGCCAGACCCTCCAGCTGCTGCAGGTCAGCCAGTTGTCTTCGACGAGCGTGGTGGTCGGCAAACTCGTGTCGTCGCTGTCGTACATCCTGCTCCTCGTCATCGCCACCACCCCGCTGCTGGTGATCCCGGTGCTGTTGGGCGGGGTGACCATTGGCCAGGTCGCTGGTGCGCTCGGCATGCTTCTCGGAGCCTCCGTCATGATCGGTGGCGTGTCGATCTGGGTGTCGGCTCGAGCCAAGTCGGTCCAGGGGGCTGTGCTCGGCTCCTACCTGTGGGCGGCGATGCTGGTGTTCGGCACCCTGGCGCTTCTCGCCGGCGAGTTCCTTCTGTTCGCCCCCGACGACACCGGCCGCGCTCGCTTCGAAGGGGGCCGGGCCCGCGACGATGGCCGCGAGCTCTACACCTCGTGGATCAACCCGTACCTGGGGATGATCGATGCATCGTCCGACACGCTGACGATCCGTGAGGAGTTGCTGTTCTCGCCGTACGTGCCGTTCGAAGGAGTACTTCTCAAGAGACAGGGCTATTCGTACGGAACCGCCTTCGACCTGGCGGGCAGCTTCTCCATCGACTCGGACAGCACCTTCACGTCGAACGACTTCGGTTCCACCCTCTTCAACCAGCAACAGACGTTCCGCACCCGCACCGTCGATCCCAAGAGATCGAGCCTGTGGTGGCGGACCCTCCTATTCGAAGCAATCGTGACGACCGTCGCCCTGTTCGCCGCATCCAGGCACATCAAGGTGCCGCGACGCAGGGTGCGGATTCGTCGCACCAGGGAAGTGACCAGTGATGCCTGAACCAATCACCAGAATCATCGCAAGGGCACGACGCCGCCTTCAGGGCATGTATCTGTGGCGCCGGGTCATCGCCGTTGTCGGCATCGTGGCAACGTTCGGTGCGCTTCTTCTCGGGATCGCCCGTCGCGTCATCATGCCGTGGGCCGAGCCCGCCGTAATCGTGGCCGTGATCGGGGCCGTCCTCGTCGTCTTCGCCTGGACGCTCATCCGTCCGCCCTCTCGCAGGCGGATCGCCCTCGAGGTGGATCAACGTCTCGGTGGCCGCGACCAGATCTCGACTGCGGTCGAGTTGTCCGAACGAGAACGACGCAGCGCCATCGAGAACCGCCAGATCTCACGAGCTGCTTCGTGGGCCGAAGCGCGCTCACTAGACGGGTTCGGGAAACTCTTGCCGGGGTGGAGAGTCATCGCGCTCAGCGTGCTCGCGGTTGGCGCTGCGATCGCGCTGGCGGTCCCCGCATCACCGGCGGACGCGGCCCTGGAGGATCGGCAGGAGATCGAGGAGATCCTCGATGCCCAAGCGGTGATCCTCGAGGAGGCCGCCGAGGAGGCGGCAACCGAGGACATAGCCGAGCGGCTGCGCGAGGCCGCCGAGGAGCTCCGTGAAGCGGGCAGTCTCGACGAGGCCGAACGTCTGCTCGGAGACACCCGTCAAGAGC
>JABDIW010000070.1 GCA_013003515.1 Acidimicrobiia bacterium | reverse complement strand
GTGCGGTGACCGGCGGCGAGCACCACGCCCACCGCTTCCTCGATCATGACGGCCTCGTCTTCGAGGCCGAGTGAGTGCCGCAGCGCCATCGCCGCCGCCAGGATCGTTGCCAGGGGGTTGGCAGTGTCGGTGCCGGCGATGTCTGGTGCCGAGCCGTGATTGGGCTCGTAGAGGCCGGGGCCATCGTCCCCAAGCGAAGCCGACGGGAGCATTCCGAGAGATCCCGGCAGCATCGACCCTTCGTCGGTGAGGATGTCGCCGAACAGGTTGCCGGTCACCACGACATCGAAATCACGGGGTCGTGAGAGCAGATGCATGGCCATGGCGTCGACCAGGACCACCTCGTGCTCGACATCGGGGAACTCGCTCACCATGACCTGCGTGGTCACCCGGCGCCACAGCCGGGATACCTCCAGAACGTTCGCCTTGTCCACCGAGGTCACCTTGTTCCCCCGGCGACGCGCCGCCTCACCGGCGACGCGAACGATGCGCTCGATCTCGGCCGTCGTGTACTGCATCACGGAGAACGCCGTGGCCCCCTCGTCGGCGGTGCCGGAGTCTCCGAAGTAGATGCCGCCGGTGAGCTCGCGAACGAAGAGGATGTCTACCCCGGCAACGATGTCGGGTCGGAGCGGCGAAGCCTCGACCAGCTCGTCCCATGCGGTGATCGGACGGAGGTTGGCGAACAGCCCGAGCTCCTTACGGATCGCCAGCAACCCGGCCTCGGGCCGGGTCTTGGCCGAGGGGTCGGACCACCTGGGCCCGCCTACGGCACCGAGGAGGATCGCATCGGCGTGGCGACAGGCGTCCAATGTCGAGGCAGGCAACGGATCGCCGGTTTCATCGATGGCGATCCCGCCCATGAGGTGGGTCTCGAACTCGAACCGGTGGCCGTGGCGTGATGCCACGGCTTCGAGCACCTTGCGGGCCTCGGCAATCACCTCGGGCCCGATGCCATCGCCAGGCAGGAGGACGACGCGGGCGTTCATCCGGGTGTCAGCAGAGTCTTGTTGAGAGCATGGACGAAGGCACGCGCCGATCCCTCGACGACGTCGGTCGAGATGGCCCGGCCCGAGAACGTGTCCGCCCCCCGGCGCACCACCACGTCAACCGATGCCATGGCGTCGGCGCCGGATGTCACCGGGTTGACCCGGTAGTCGACCAGTTCGACGCCTTCGACGCCCATCGCCCGGAGCAGCGCACCGAAGGCGGCATCGATCATCCCGTCTCCGCGCGCCGACTCCTCGATCGCCTCCTCGCCGCGGCGGACGGTCACCACAGCGACAGGGGTCGCCTGAGATCCGCCGGACACATGAACGTCGACCAGCTCGAAGGTCTCGACGGGGGTCACCGCAGCGGCATCGACGATGGCGAGCAGGCCTTCTTCGCCGATCTCGCCTTTGCGGTCGGCGAGATCCTTGAAACGGTCGAACGCTCGCTGGAAGTCCTCGTCCTCGAGCACGACGTTCAGCTTGTCGAGGGCATCTGCAAAGGCTGCGCGGCCCGAGTGCTTCCCGAGAACCAGGCTCGATTCCTGGCCGACCGAGGCAGCATCCATGATCTCGTAGTTCTCGCGGTTGCGCAGCACCCCGTGCTGGTGGATGCCCGACTCGTGGGCGAAGGCGTTGCGGCCGACGACCGCTTTGTTGTACTGGACCGGGTAGCCGGTGAGGCGGGAAACCAGCCGCGATGTGTCGAAGATCTGAGTCGTGGCGGCCCCGATCTCGACCTCGAAGTAGTCCTGCCGGGTGGCGATCGCCATGATGATCTCTTCGGTCGATGTGTTCCCGGCTCGCTCGCCGATGCCGTTGATGGCACCCTCGATCTGCCGGGCGCCGGCGCTGATCGCCGACAGCGAGTTGGCAACGGCGAGGCCGAGGTCGTTGTGACAGTGGGTCGAGACGATCACGTCGTCCCGGTCGCCTCTCACCTCGGTGTAGACCCGCTTCATCAGAGCGGTGAAGTCCTCGGGGGTGGCGAAGCCGACCGTGTCGGGGATGTTGATCGTGGTCGCCCCCGCCTCGACCGCCGCCTTGCAGATGTCGATGACGAACTGGTGCTCCGAACGGGTGGCGTCCTGCGGGGAGAACTCGACGTTGTCCGTGTACGTCCTGGCCCGCTTCACGCCCTCGACGGCCGCTGCCATCACCTCATTCGGCGTCATCTGCAACATCGTCTCCATGTGCATCGGCGAGGTCGAGATGAACACGTGGATGCGGTTGTGCTCTGCCGCACGCAGGGCGTCGGCAGCGGCGTCGATGTCGTCGGGTACGGGACGAGCCAACGCTGCGATGACCGGTCCGTGCACCTCGGCGGCGATTCGGGACACCGACTCGAAGTCGCCAGGGGAGGAGGCGGGGAACCCGGCCTCTACGACGTCGACCTTGAGCTTGGCGAGCTGGTGGGCGATCGCCACCTTGTCGTCCGGGGTCAGCGCGATGCCCGGCGCCTGTTCTCCGTCGCGCAGTGTTGTGTCGAAGATGATCAATCGGTCTGACATGGTCTCTCTTCCTCGCAGGTGTTCAGGGTCGCCACAGGCCGGGTCAGGCGGTTGGCCTGCCCGGCAACGTAAGCGCCCGTCGACGAGGGATGATCACGTGTCGTCCTCCGGGACCTTCTCGACGAGGAACGGCATCATCTCGCGGAGACGACGCCCGACCTGCTCGACCGGGTGGTTCCACACGTCGCTGCGTGCCTGGAGCAGGTTGGGAGCGCCGGCGGCGTTCTCCTCCATCCACTCTCGGGCGAATTCGCCGGACTGGATCTCGCCCAGGATCTCTCGCATCGCGGCCCGGGTGTCCTCGGTGACGATGCGAGGGCCGCGACTGACATCGCCGTACTCGGCCGTGTCGGACACGGAGTGCCGCATCCACGAGATGCCACCCTCCCAGAGGAGGTCGACGATCAGCTTGAGCTCGTGGAGCACCTCGAAATACGCCATCTCTTCGGGGTATCCGGCATCGGTGAGCGTCTCGAACGCAGCGCGGATCATCTCGTCGACGCCTCCGCACAGGATCACCTGCTCGCCGAACAGGTCGGTCTCGGTCTCGTCGCGGAACGTCGTCTCGATGACACCGGCACGGGTGCCCCCGATGCCGTGCGCATACGAGAGTCCCAGGGCCAGCGCGTCACCCGTGGCGTCCTGGTGGACGGCGACGAGCGCCGGGACTCCCGAGCCCTCCTGGTACTGGCGGCGGACCAGGTGACCGGGGCCCTTGGGGGCGACCATCAGGACGTCGACATCGGGCGGCGGCTTGATGTACCCGAAGTGGATGCTGAAGCCGTGGGCGAACAGCAAGGCGTCGCCGGCATTGAGCTCGGGTGCGATCGACTCCTCGTACAGGGCGGCCTGATGCTGGTCGGGGACCAGGATCATCAGGGCGTCGGCCCAGTTGGCGGCCTCCCGAGGCTCGACGACCTTGATCCCGGCGTTGGCGGCGGCACCGGCGCGACGCGACTCGGGGCGCAGACCCACGACCACGTCGACCCCCGAGTCCTTGAGGTTGAGGGCGTGGGCGTGGCCCTGGCTGCCAAAGCCGATGACGGCGACCTTGCGGCGGGCGATCAGCGCCGGATTGGCATCCTTGTCGTAGTACATGTCGGTCATCGGGGTCCCTTCACGCGTTGCGGGCCGGTGTCTTGCCAAGTGCGATCCGGCCGGACTTGACCAGGTCACTGATTCCGTAGGGTCGTAGCATCTCGAAGAACGTCGCCAACCGATCCGGGGCGCCGGCGATCTCGAACGTGATGGTCGACGCCCCCACATCGGCGGGATGGGCGCCCATCAACTGAGCCACCTCGAAGATCTCGGCTCGCTTCGACGCTTCGGCGTTGACCCGCACCAGCATGATTTCTCGTTCGATCGCATCGCCCGGGCCCAGCTCGGTGACCTTGACGGTGTTGATGAGTTTGCGCAGCTGCTTCACGATCTGTTCCATCTCCGGAGCGTCGACGACCACCGTCATCCGGGACATGTCGGGATCGGACGTCGGGCCGACGGCGAGGGAGTGGATGTTGAAGCCTCTCCTGGCGAACATCGATGAGATCCGGGCGAGCACACCCGGCTTGTTCTCGACGAGCACGCTGATCAGATGGTTCGTCATCTCAAATCCTCCACGGACATGACGATGTCGTCGTTGGAGCCGCCCGCCGGGATCATCGGGAAGACCATCTCGTTCGGGTCACACTTGACCTCGACGACGACGGGCTTGTCATTGATGGCCAACGCCTTCTCGAGGATTGGCGCCACCTCGTCGGGCCGCTCGATGCGCATGGCGACACATCCCATGGCTTCCGCCAGTTTCACGTAGTCGGGCGTATGGTCGGTGAGGTCTACGGCGGAGAAACGCTCCTCGTAGAAGAGCCGCTGCCACTGGTGCACCATGCCGAGGACCGTGTTGTTCATCACGATGATCTTCACGGGGATCTCCTCGGTGGAAGCGGCGATCAACTCGGTGGCCGTCATCTGGAAGCACCCGTCACCATCGATGGCGATGACCATCTCGTCAGGGAGGGCCGCCTTGGCACCGATGGCGGCCGGGACGGCGTACCCCATGGTGCCGAGACCGCCGGAGTTGATCCAGGTGCGGGGCTTCTCGAACTTCCAGAACTGAGAAGCCCACATCTGGTGTTGTCCCACACCGGCGACGACGATGGCGTCACCGCCAGTGATCCGGTTCAGCTCCTCGATCACGTACTGCTGTTTGACGGGGCCGTCATCGGGCTGGTCGTAGGTGAGGGGGTGCTCGGCCTGCCAGCCACGGATCGTCGACATCCACAGCTCACGGGTGGGAGCCGGAGTGGCTCGCTTCTCCATCTCGGCAATGAGCTGCTCGAGGATGACCTTGGCATCGCCGACGATGGGCACGTCGGCTGCTCTGACCTTCCCGATCTCAGCCGGGTCGACGTCGACATGGATCACCTTGGCCTTGGGGGCGAATGCCGACACCTTGCCGGTGACACGGTCGTCGAACCGAGAACCGATGGCGATGAGCAGGTCTGCCTTCTGCATGGCGGTGATCGCCGTGTAGTTGCCGTGCATGCCTGGCATGCCCAGAGCCAACTCGTGGGAATCGGGGATGGCACCCCGGCCCATCAGGGTCGTGACGACCGGTGTGTTCATCATCTCGGCGAAATGGGTCAGCTCGGCGGCTGCGCTGGCGCGGATGATGCCGCCACCGGCGTACAGCACCGGTTGGTCCGAGCTCTGGATGAGGTCGATGGCGGCCTTCACCTGCATCGGGTGGCCCTTCACAGAAGGCTTGTAGCCGGGCAGCTCGGCCCGACCCGCCCGGTGCCAATCCATCTCCGCAGCGAGCACGTCTTTGGGGATGTCGACGAGAACCGGTCCCGGCCGCCCCGTTGCGGCGAGGTGGAAGGCCTCGGAGATCACATCGGGGATGTCGGCTGCGTCGGTGACCAGGTAGTTGTGCTTCGTGCACGGCATGGAGATTCCCCACGTGTGCGCCTCCTGAAAGGCGTCGTTCCCGATCGAGGAGCTGGCGACCTGGCCTGTGATCGCCACCACAGGGATCGAGTCCATCAGCGCATCCTGCAGAGGTGTCACCAGGTTGGTGGCGCCGGGGCCGCTGGTGGCGATGCAGACACCTACCCGGCCGGTGGCGTGGGCGTACCCCGAGGCCATGTGACCCGCACCCTGCTCGTGCCTGGCCAGAACGTGGCGAATCGGCGAATCGAGGATCGGGTCGTAGGCGGGGAGTATTGCCCCGCCCGGTACCCCGAACGCGACCTCGACTCCCTCGTTCTCGAGGGATCGAATGAGTGCGTGGGCTCCGGTGAGGCGCTCGGTCATGTTCTTCCTGTCGGTTGTCGGGTTCGGCGGCCATTGAAAAAGCCCTCCGGGTGGTGGAGGGCTCAGCGCATACGGGCTCGTGGCGACCGTATGCGCCTAAGTAAGTACGAGCACGATGTGGTTTGTCATGTGTCTTTCGTTTCCCGTGTCGGGAGCGGGGAGTATGGGCCGCCCTCGCGCCGGTGTCAAGACTCGGACTGCAGGCGTTTCGCAAGGTTCCTGACAGATCGTCATGTCGGCGGGCTGAGACGCTGTCTGTGCCGAGAAAGGAGCGGCATATGGCAACCCTGCAGCAGGAGCGAGTCGAAGAGCGCAGCCGTGTTCTTGAGGCTCCTGAACGTCGGGAACGGTTGCCCGCGCCGCCGTCACCGGCCCGTGGTCTCATGCGGTGGATCGTGATCACGACCATCGTGCTGGCCCTCATCACCGGAGCCATCGTGGCTGCGGTGGTCGATGGCAGCGACACGACGGAGGCCATCGTCCCGGAAGAGGCGGCGTCCGTGCTGTCGATCGGCGCGAGGCACCTCGATCCCGACTTCGCGATCCCCGTGAGGTGGGTCGGACTGTCGGAGGTCGAGGCCCCGGTCACCGAGATGCCGGATCACCTGGTGATGCCGGCGGTCCTGGGACCGATGCACGTCGATCCTGAGTACGTGGCACCTGAGCACTTCGTTGGCCTCTCCGAGGTCGAGCCTCCGGTCACGGAGATGCCCGATCATCTGGTGATGGTCGCGGTCCTCGGGCCCATGCATACCGATCCCGACCATGTGACCCCCAGCTTCTGGCTGGGTGTCTCGGGAGACATCCGCGCAGACAAGTGAACCGACATCCCTCGAGTTGCGGTCCGACCCCGCAAGGTGAGGCCCGACACGAAACCCCCGGGAGTCCGACTCCCGGGGGTTTCGCTCGAGTTGGCATAATCCGCCCATGAGAGATGGATTCACCTGGGGCGTCGCCACATCGGCGTATCAGATCGAGGGGGCGACCCGGGCCGACGGCCGTGGCGAGACGATCTGGGACCGGTTCACCAATACCCCGGGGCGAGTGATCGATGGCGCCACGGGAGACGTCGCCTGCGACCACTACAACCGCTGGGAGGAAGACGTCGCTCTGATGAGTGACCTCGGCGTGGCCGGCTACCGGTTCTCGATCGGCTGGGCCCGGGTCCTGCCCGATGGTCGCGGAACGGTCAATCAACCCGGGCTCGACTTCTACGACCGTCTCATCGACGGTCTGCTGGAGGCAGGTATCACCCCGTACCCCACGTTGTATCACTGGGACCTGCCTCAGGCCCTCGAAGACGAAGGGGGCTGGCGGTCGCGGGACACGGTCGGGGCCTTCGTCGAGTTCGCCGATGTCGTCACTCGCCGGCTCGGCGACCGGGTCTCGACGTGGATCACCCACAACGAGCCATGGGTGGCTGCGTTCGTCGGGCACCTCGAGGGAGTGCATGCCCCGGGCCTGACCGACTGGGGTGCCGCGTTGACGGCCGCCCACCACCTCTTGTTGTCCCACGGCGAAGCGGTGCCCGCCATCCGGGGAAACGTGCCTGACGCCTCAGTCGGCATCGCCCTCGACTGCCGCCCCTCGTTTCCGGCGACCGACCGGCCTGAGGACGCGGCCGCCCAGCGCCACTTCGATGGGTTTCGCAATCGCTGGTTCTTCGATCCGGTGTTCGGGCGCGGGTATCCAGCTGACGTCGTCGACACGTATGTCGCCAGGGGCCGGTTCGGCCCGGACGGTCCTGGCTACGTCCTGCCCGGAGACATGGACACGATCGCTGCGCCCATCGACTTCGTCGGCATCAACTACTACACGTCGCTCCCGATCTCGGCAGGGGCCGACGAAACCGAAGACACCGGCATCGAGCCGGGGGCCGAAGCCACCCCCGGATACACCGAGATGGGATGGCCCATCACTCCTTCGGCCCTCACCACCTTCCTCGAACGCGTGCACCGCGACTACGACCCGGGATCGATCCTGATCACCGAGAACGGAGCCAGCTTCTCGGACGGCCCCGGTCCCGACGGCACCATCGATGATCGACGCCGCATCGAATACCTGAGGGACCACATCGCGGCCATCGAAGCAGCTGTGGACGCCGGGGTGCCGGTCGACGGCTACTTCGTGTGGAGCCTGCTCGACAACCTGGAATGGTCGCTCGGGCTCACCCAGCGCTTCGGCCTCGTGTGGGTCGACCACGCCACCGGCCGGCGGCTCCCCAAAGCCAGCTTCGACTGGTACCGGAAGCGGATCGAACGCTGAGTCAGGTGGCCAGCTCGGCCAGTACCCGGATCGTCGCCAGATCCATCGTGTTGAGGATCAGTGTTCCGACACCGGCATCACGCCATGCGTCGAGCCGGTCGGCGATCTGTTCCTTGGTGCCGATGAGGCTGATCTCGTCGACGAGGGCGTCGGGTACCGCCATCGTCGCCTCCCGCTTCTTGCCGTCCAGGTACAGGTCCTGGATGGTCGCCGCTTCTTCTTCGTAGCCGTATCGGCAGGCGAGGTCGTTGTAGAAGTTGCGGCCCTTGGCTCCCATGCCACCGATGTAGAGCGCCAGCATCGGTTTTGCCTGCATCCGGGCGACATCGAGATCACTCGTCACCTGAGCGAAGACGCTTGGGGCGATGTCGAAGTGATCGGCCTTGTCGGGGTCGCCCGAGGCTGCGAATCCGGTGTCGAGCGACTCACCCCAGATGTCCCGATACCGCTCCGGCGAGAAGAAGATCGGAAGCCAGCCATCGGCGATCTCAGCCGTGAGGGCTGCGTTCTTGGGACCGATGGCGGCGATGTAGATCGGGATCTCTTCCTGGATCGGACGATCGATCATCTTCAACGGCTTACCGAGGCCGGTGGCGTCATCGCCCGTGTAGGGGAGTCCGTAGTGGGCGCCGTCGTGGGTGACCGGCTCATCCCTGGCGAAGATCTTGCGGAGGATCGAGACGTACTCGCGGGTCTTGCCCAGTGGCTTGCCGTAGGGGACGCCGTGCCAGCCCTCCACCACCTGGGGCCCGGACAGGCCGAGCCCGAGGAGGAACCGACCCGACGAGAGCTTGTCGAGCGTGACGGCTGTCATGGCTGTCATCGCCGGTGTCCGCGCCGGCATCTGCAGGATGCCCGAGCCGATCTTGATCCGTGAGGTCCTGGCAGCGATGAATGCCAGGGGGGTGGCAGCGTCGAGTCCGTACGCCTCGGCGGTCCATACCGAGTCGAATCCCAGTGTCTCCAGCTCGTCGATGAGCGTGAAGTCGTCGGCGAGGTTGCCGGTGAAGTATCCGAGTGAGAGTCCCAGTTTCATGATGTGAACCTACCGCCATCGACTGGGCGGCCGAATCTGTCACACCCGTTTCGTACGGTTCGGGACATGAGAGAGGAGGACCCCATGGTCATCGACTGCGCCAGCTGCGCAATGCAGCACACCCAGGCTTGTGACGACTGCATCGTCACGGTCCTGATCGACGGGGGTCCGCTCACCCTCGACTCGGGTGAGTCCGTCGCCCTGGAGAATCTCGCCGATGCCGGGCTCGTGGCGCCGATTCGCCTCGTGCCCCTCGTCCGGCCCGACGACGCCGCCACGGGCTGAGCCAGTCGCCGGCCGAGCCGGGATCGAAGCGCCGGGTACGCTCGGCTCGTGCTGTGGGATCGCCTTCGTGAGACGGGTCTCGACAACGGACTCACCGGTATCGGCGTGTGCGGGGTCGAGCCGTTCGGCGACGTCCGGGCCACTCTCGAGGAGCGAGAGGCGAACGGCATGTCGGGGGGCCTCACCTTCACCTACAACGACCCGGAGCGGAGCACCGACATCACCAGGTCGTTTCCGTGGGCGCGGAGACTGGTCGTTGCTGCCCACGGCTATCTGCCGGAGGCGGGCACTCCGCGACCGATGAGCCCGGGAACCGGCAGGATCGCCCGGTTTGCCACCGAAGACCACTACCGGCCATTGGTGAGGGCCCTCGACCACGTCGCTGCGGTGCTTCGTGCCGAGGGATACCGGGCAGAGCCGGTCGCCGACGACAACCGCCTCGTCGATCGTGCGGCGGCAGTCAGGGCCGGTGTCGCCTGGTGGGGCAAGAGCACGATGGTCCTCGCTCCTGGGGCCGGCCCCTGGATGCTTCTCGGTTCAGTGGTGACGGACGCCGAACTGGCAGAGACACCGCAGATGGTTCGTGATTGCGGCACATGCGACGCCTGTCTTCCTGCATGCCCGACCGGCGCCCTGGTCAGCCCCGGGGTTCTCGACGCCCGTCGTTGCCTGGCCCACATCCTCCAGGCCCCGGGACCGATCCCGCTCGAGTTGCGGCAGGCCGTGGGCGACCGCGTGTATGGATGTGACGACTGTCTCGACGCCTGCCCGCCGGGCATCCGCCTCCTCGAGACGGCAACAGAGGATCGGGGCCGCATCGACCTCGTAGGTGCTCTGGCGTTGAGTGACGGTGAACTGCTCGAGACCTACGCCCACTTCTACGTCCCGAGACGGCGAGCCGGTTACCTCCGCCGCAACCTGCTGGTTGCGCTTGGCAACGCCGGTGGGGGAGGCCGGGAGGTCGAGGTTGCCGCCGGCTGTCTTCTCGACTCCGATCCGATCGTGCGCGGCCACGCCGCCTGGGCGCTGGGAAGGCTGGGTGGCCATGATGCCCGGTCGCACCTCGAGCGCGCCCTCGTCGGCGAAAGCGATGACACGGTGCGTGCCGAGGTCGGTCACGCGCTCGCCGCTGCCGGAGGCTCCCCGGATGACGGTGAAGCCTGATCTACGATCTCGGCGATGAGCGAGACCTCCCGTTGTCCGGACTGCGGCGCCGAGAACGCCGCCTCTGCCACCTGGTGCAACCAGTGCTACAGCCAGTTCGGTGACGCTTCGACTCACGAGGACCCGGCCGTGGCCGCCGCCGTCGTGGCAGTCGAGGAGCGAGCCCGCGAATCGGACTGGATCTGCCGGGTGTGTGGTGCCTCGAACCCGATCGAGTCGAGCGTCTGTTCCAAGTGCTCTCACGAGATCTACG
>JABDIW010000063.1 GCA_013003515.1 Acidimicrobiia bacterium | reverse complement strand
GGACTCATAGCTAGGGACTCTGTCTCTAACTGATAAACAGCCAGGCGACGTCTTCGCCGAGGAGGGCCATCACCTCATCGCGGATGTCGGGGTGCTCGGCGAGGCCGGGGTCGCGTTCGACGAGGGCAAAGGCATCTCTCCTCGCCTCGACCAGGAGCTCGGCGTCGCGCAGGATGTCGGCGAGCCGAAGGTCCTTCATACCGGCCTGACGAGTGCCGAAGACGGTGCCCTGCCCCCGGATCCGGAGATCCTCCTCGGCAAGTCGGAAGCCGTCGGTCGTGGCCACCATGGCACCGATGCGGGCCTCTCCCTCAGGTGTGGTCGGCTCAGCGATCAGCATGCAGGTTGCGGCGTGTTTGCCGCGGCCGACGCGGCCCCGCAACTGGTGCAGCTGGCTGAGACCGAACCGATCGGCGTCTTCGATGACCATCACGGTGGCGTTGGGAACGTCGATGCCCACCTCGATGACCGTGGTCGCGACCAGGACGTCGATCTCCCCGGCACGGAACGCCGACATCACGGCGTCCTTGTCGACGGGATGCAGCTGGCCGTGGATGAGGCCGAGGCGGAGATCCGGGAAGACACCGCGCAGTCGCTCGTACTCGGCGGTGGCCGACTTCACCTCGAGCTTGTCGCTGTCCTCCACCAGCGGACACACGACGAACGCCTGCCGCCCCGCGGCGACCTCGGCGCGGATCAAGTCGTGGGCCGTGCCGGCCTGCTCGGGCGCAAGGTGAGTCGTAGTGACCGGTGTCCGCCCCGGGGGCATCTCGTCGAGGACGCTCACGTCCAGGTCGCCGTACAGCGTCATCGCCAGCGTCCGTGGGATCGGCGTGGCCGTCATGATGAGGAGGTCGGGATCCGCGCCCCTCCCCTTCTCTCGGAGACCGACTCGTTGCCAGACGCCGAAGCGATGCTGCTCGTCGACCACTGCCACCCCGAGGGCGCCGAACTCGACTCCCTCCTGGATGAGCGAGTGGGTGCCAACCACGACGTCGGCATCTCCCGAAGCGATCATCGCCAGGACCTCGTCACGGGTGGCCGTCCCGGGTTCCCGATCGTTCGACTCGGCCGTGGTCGAAGTCAGCAGGACGCATCGAACGAACGGCCCTTCACCCTCTTCGCCTGTGAAGAGCGACTCGGTGCCGGCGTCACCGTCGGGCTGGTGCGCCGGCGGGGCCAGATCGGCGGTTTCGAGCAGGGCTCGGATTCCCAGGTAGTGCTGGGTCGCCAGCACCTCGGTGGGTGCCATGACCGCTCCCTGATAGCCGCCCTGGACGCCGCCGAGCAGCGAGGCCACAGCGACGACCGTCTTGCCCGAGCCCACCTCTCCCTGCAGGAGGCGATGCATGGCATGGGGAGCCGACATGTCTCCGGCGATCTCGTCGATCGAGCGCTTCTGAGCCCCTGTCAGCTCGTAGGGCAACGCAGTGACGAACCGGTCCACCAGCGCGCCACCCGGCGTGTGGGCGAGGCCGTTGGACTCGGCCATCTGGCGACGCTTGCGCAACGCCAGGGCGACCTCGAGTCGGAACAGCTCGTCGTACACGAGGCGTTTGCGGGCCGTCATCGCCTCGGCGTACGTGTCGGGGAAATGGATCGATCCGATGGCCTCGTCGCGGCTCATCAACCCGAGGCGTCGCACCAGTTCGGTCGGAACGGGATCCTCGATGGGCCGCGACCGACCCAACGCGTTGTGGATGGCCCGGCGCAGGTACCCGGGCCCCACCCCGCCAACGGTGGGGTGGATGGGAACGACCCGACCGGTGAGCAGTGACTCCGAAGGGGAATCGAGCACGTCGACGGCGGGAGAGCTCATCTGGAGTTTGCCTCGGTAGCGTTCCACCTTGCCCGAGAGGGCTACCTCCGAGCCCTCTCGTAGCTGTCGCTGGCGAAATGCCTGGTTCCAGAAAACCGCTGTGATCGAGACCCCACTTCGGGCTGTCGGGGTCGGAGGAATCGCCACGTCGTCGCCGTATTCCTCAGGAGGTTCAACGAAGTGGGCGAAGTCAAGCGGTCCCTCATCCTGTTCGGCGTCCCCATCCAGGGAGGTGTCACGGTCGACAGAACCATGATTGTCCGACTCCCTGGCATGCCGCGGAGGTTCGGGAGGGACCTCTTCACGCAAGGGAACGTCAACGATCACGGCCTCCACCATCACCCGATTCCCTCTGATCCGACGAAGCGAGGTGCGCCGAACGAGACCGATCACCGTCACCTCTTCGCCGAGAGGCGCGTCGGCCAACCTCACTGTCTTCGATCTGTCGATGTACCGCCGCGGAGCGTGCAGCAGAAGGTCGGCGACCGAGACGACTCCGGCCTCCTCGAGCGCCTTCGAGCGCTTTCCCCGGAGGCCCTTCACGTTCTCGACGCCGATCGCAGAGAGGTATGCGAGAGACCGACCGGGCACGCCTCGATGGTAGGCCCGGTCACGGTCGGTGCTATGGTTCCGTCCGCTTCGAGACCCCACAGGGAGTTCCCCATGGCCATGCGCTGTGAGATCTGCGGCAAAGAGCCGTGGGTCGGCAAGCAAGTCAGTT
>JABDIW010000052.1 GCA_013003515.1 Acidimicrobiia bacterium | reverse complement strand
GCCGAGGATCGATACGTTGGTCACCCAGTGGGCGGCGGTGGCGCGGACCGGCGTCGGGAACACTTCGGCTCGCCATGCCGCCAGCACGGGGGCGAGCATCGTCGAACCGAAGGTGCCGATGAACACGGCGAGCGCGATCGGCCAGCCGCTCGAGAACCAGTAGAAGCCGAGGCCTCCGACCAGACCGAGAATCATTGCGGTCACCGCCGTGGAGCGCCGTCCCGACACGTCAGCGAGGCGGCCACCGATCACGGTTCCCGCGGTTCCGACTCCGCTGGTGACCGCGAGCAGGTATATGGCGGCCCCGGCCTCCCACTCGAGGTCCGAGATGAGCCGTTCCAGTGCGAAGTCCAGAGTCACGGCCGAGAACGCGTGAACGAAGAACGAGACGGCGGCGAGTGGCCAGAAGACGCGGCCCATGCCTCGCCCCATGGCATCTCCAAACGAGATGCGCATCCCCTGGGGGTCGAAAGCCCTCGACTCCTTCAGGAATCGCATCAGCGTCGGCAGGGCTAGAAGCCCCACACCGGTGAGGGCGAACACGACGCGCCAGTTGTCGCCGGTCGACGCGAACGGGACGAGGATCAGGCTCAGGCCGACGCCGCTTGCCGTCGCCAGCGCCTGGATACCGAGTCCGTATCCCCGGACGCCGGGCGTCAACTCCTCGGCGAGGAGCACGAGTCCCAGGACCCCTGCGGCGATCAGCCCAAAGCGAGCTACGGATTGGAAGGCAGCGAAGAACGCAGCATTGGGGGCGAACGCGGTGGCGATGTTGGCGAGCGGCAGCATGGCGAACGCGATCAGGAACGGGCTGCGTCGGCCACGGCGGTCGCCACTGATCGAGAACACAACCGCTCCGAGAGACACGATGCGGGCGATGGCGAGGATGAGGCTCATCTGCCCCTCGGTCACGTCGAGACCGGCACGGGAATAGGGCAGCGTGTTGGTGATGACCGCACCGCCGTATCCGGCGACGATTCCGGCGAGTGCCATGAGGAACAGAATGCGGCGATCGCCCAGGCTGGGCGAGACGGGCGGTCGGAGCGATCGGGGAAGCGTCACGGCGGCGTGACCTTACCGGTTCGGGCCGCGGTGGTGGCGTTCGTCAGATCGCGGTGAGGCCGTCGAGGCCGATCCTGTCCAGGATGTCGATGAACCATGAGGAGAGATCCTGGATGCCACCCGTGAGCATCAAGACGCCGAAGCCGGCCAGGAGCAGGCCGGAAGCAACGTTGATCGGCTTGACATATCGCCGCACCCACTTGAAGAACGAGAACGCCTTGGCCATCGCAAGGGCCGACAACAGGAACGGGATGCCGAGACCCAGCGAGTAGGCGAGGAGAAGCACCATGCCCTGGCCAACCGTTTCCTCACCGGCGGCGAGGGTGAGGATGGCTCCAAGCACCGGGCCGATGCACGGTGTCCATCCGAACGCAAAGGCAGCACCCATCACCGGTGGAGCGAATGCTCCGAGGCGCGAAGGCCGGACCTCGACCCGTCGTTCCCGCATGAACGGCAAGAGGAACTGCGGATTCCACAGCGCAGTGATGGCGATGAAGATGCCCATCACGATCACCACGATGCCGGCGATGGACGTGAATGAGTCGAGATTCGACCGGAGGAACGATCCGAAGGAAGTGGCGACCGCACCCAGCGCGATGAACACAGCAGTGAACCCGGCGACGAACATCCCGGTGCCGGCAGCGACCTTTCCCAGTGACGCGTTCCCCTCGGAGAGATCCTGGATCGAGTACCCCGACATGAGGCTCAGGTAGCCGGGGAGGAGGGGGAGAACGCATGGTGAGACGAATGACAGGCCTCCGAAGAGGAACGCGGTGAGGATGTTGACGTCTTGCATGGTTCAGCGACTCAACGCCATTGTCCCATGTTGTTGTTCCCGCTCGACGCGACCCTCGGAACAGCGACGAAGTCTTGATACCCTCGTCGGCCATGATCGTGACCACCACCCGCGACGCCTTTGTCGACGCCGCCACCCGCTACGACGTCGTCCCGGTTGTCGCCGAGGTCCTCGCCGACCGGGAGACCCCCGTGACGGTCTACGAGAAGCTGGTCGGTGGAGCCGACGGGTTTCTCCTCGAGTCGGTCGAAGGTGGCGAACAGTGGGCGCGGTGGTCGTTCATCGGGTGGGACCCCGAGTTCACCCTCACCGCTCGTGACGGTGTCACCACAGCCGACGGGGGCTCCGTGGCAGTTCCCGAGGGCGATCCACTCACCGTCCTCGAAGCAGTCCTCGATCAGTTCAGCGCTGCCCCGCTCGAGGGCGATGCGCCCCCTCTGCATGCCGGGGCTGTCGGCTACCTCGCCTACGACGCGGTCCGCTACGTCGAGAAGCTCCCCGACATGCCAACCGATGACCGTGGTCTGCCCGAGATGGTGTGGCAATTCGTGGGTCGGCTCGCCGTCTTCGACCGGTTCCGCCAGACGGTTCTCCTGATCCACAACGTGTTCCGTCCCGATGATGCCGGAGCTTCTTTCGATGCGGCGCTGGACGAGCTCGAAGCCGACGCCGCCCGGCTCGGAGCAGAGACCGCTCACCGGGTCGGACCTCGTCCGGCTTTCGACGCGACCCCCGACTACCGGGCGAGTATGAGCCAGGGCGAGTACGAGGCAGCGGTTGTGCGTGCGATCGGGTACGTGGAAGCCGGGGATGTGTTTCAGGTGGTTCCGTCCCTGCGGCTCGAGGTCGAGTTCGCGGGCGATGCCTTCGCGGCATATCGGGCGCTGCGTCTCGTCAACCCCTCTCCGTTCCTGTTCTTCGTGAGGCACGGCGACGTTGCCATCGTCGGATCGTCGCCCGAGCTCATGACCCGAGCCCGTGACGGCATCGCCACGTCACGGCCGATCGCCGGCACCAAACCCCGAGGGGCAACGGCCGCCGAGGACGACGCACTCGAAGCCGAGCTCCTCGCGGATCCCAAGGAACGCGCCGAGCACGTGATGCTCGTCGACCTCGCCCGCAACGATCTGGGGAGGGTCTGCGAGTTCGGATCGGTGACGGTCGACGAGCTGATGGTCATCGAGCGTTACAGCCACGTCATGCACATCGTGTCTGGCGTCTCCGGCACGCTGCGTCCCGGCATCGGGCCCGTCGATGTCCTGCGAGCCACGTTCCCCCACGGCACGGTTTCCGGCGCCCCGAAGGTTCGGGCCATGGAGATCATCGATGAGCTGGAACCGACGGCGCGGGGACCGTATGCGGGAGCCGTTGGCTACATCGACTTCTCCGGCAACGTCGACACCGCCATCGCACTCCGAACGCTCGTCATCGCCGACGGCAAGGCCTGGGTGCAGGCCGGGGCCGGGGTTGTCGCCGACAGCGACCCGACCGCCGAGTACCTGGAGTGTCTGAGCAAGGCTGCGGCGGCGTTGTCGGCCGTGGCAGCGGCAGGGCACCTCGAGTGATTCCCGACTCCTTCGGAGACGTGACCGGCGAGTACCTCGCGCTGAAACGCGGTGCCGGAGTGGTGGCGGGGGCGCGGGGCCTGGTGTGGATCAAGGGCCCGGATGCGGTCGACTTCGTGGATGGTCTCATCAGTCAGGACCTGGCTGCGATGACGCCCGGATCGGTTGCGCGTTCACTCCTGCTCTCTCCCCGCGGCAAGCTCGTCGCCCCCCACTGGCTACTCCGCGGTGACGGAATCGTGGGCCTCATCACCGACGCCGGATACGACACCGTGACCGCGGCTGCTCTCGCCAGGTTCAAGATTCGTGTCGATGCAGACATCTCGATCGACGAGCGGCCGGTGCTCGAGGTGTGGGGTCAGGGTGCACCCGCCGTCCTTCTCGGGCTCGGGTTCGATCCCACCCCGGGCTGGACCGAGAACGCCGACGGTGTCGTGGCGGCGCTCGGCTTCCGCCACGAGGGTCCGCCCCGGTCGGTCCTGATCGGACCCCAGCTCGAGGAAGTCGTCGCCGCAGGCGCAGTCCCGGTCGGGAAGCTGTCGAGAACTGCGGTTCTCATCGAACGCGGAGAACCGGTGATGGGTGTGGATGTCGATGAAGGCACGATCCCGGCTGAAGCGGATCTGGTCGACGGCGCGGTCAGCTTCACCAAGGGGTGTTACCTCGGGCAAGAACTCGTGGCCCGGATCGACAGCAGGGGTCACGTCAATCGCCTGGGTCGAGGGCTCGTATTCAGTGAGGCCGTGTTGCCGCCGCCCCGGGCGTCGGTGGTTGTCGCCGACGACGTGGTCGGAGAGGTCACCTCGGTCGCCGAATCGCTCGACATGCGGGCCCCCGTCGCCTATGCCACCGTCCGGGCCGAGGTGGAGCCCGGCTCACCGGTCGTCGTGCGCTGGGAGGGCGGTCAGGCCGCGGCGACCGTTCGTGCCTTTCCGCTCGAGCCAGGCCTCATCGAGTCTTCACACTCCTCGAACACGACGTGACGATCATCCAGGTATGAACGAGTCGATCAAGGGCGGGACGGTGCTCCTCATCGAGGACGATCCGGACATCGCAGACGTCGTCCGGCTCTACGTGGAGAAGGCCGGGTTCAGGTTGGCCCACGCCGTGTCTGGCCGCGCCGGTCTCGACATCGCCTCCGGGTCACCCATCAGGGCCGTTCTCCTCGACCTCGGCCTGCCCGACATGGATGGCGTCGACGTGTGCAAGGAGTTGCGTGCTGCGTCCGACGTTCCGATCCTGATCTTGACGGCGCGTGATTCCGAGATCGACAAGGTGCTCGGTCTGGAGCTCGGTGCCGATGACTATGTGACCAAGCCGTTCTCCCCCCGGGAACTGGTGGCGCGCGTCAAAGCGGTGCTCCGCCGGGCAGAGGAGGACAGGCCCGGCACGGCCGTCGTCGAGGTAGGCGGATACCGGATCGACGAGGGTCGGCGCGAAGTGGTCTTGCCCGACGGCGCCGTGGTGCGACCCACAGCTCGTGAGTTCGATCTGGCGTGGTACCTCGCAACCAACACCGGTCTTGCGTTGTCACGAGGCCAGATCCTCGAGTCGGTCTGGGGTTATGACTACTTCGGGGAGACTCGCACGGTGGATGTTCACGTCAGGCAACTCCGCAAGAAGGTGCCGGGCATCCCGATCGAGACCGTGTGGGGTGTCGGCTATCGGATGGAGGGGTGATGCGGCGCCGGATCTTCTTCGGTGTGACCGGCATTGCCCTCATCGTCCTGGTGGTTGGCGTGATCCTCGCCGCCGGTGTCAACCGTCGCTTCCAGGCAGAGGTTCGCGACGACTTGTTCCGCCAAGCCGAAGCCACTGCAACGGTGGTCGGTTCCCAGCTCTCGGATGCGCTGTCCGGCCGTGACGGCTCAGCCATCGACGCCCCGCGTCCGGTCCTCGAGCTGATCGAGACGGTTCGCCTCGTCGGCGGTCACGACATCGTCGAGGTCGGGCTCGTGGTAGCCGGCCGGGTGCGGCCGGTCGGCCCCGAGCCCGTGGTGTTGCCCGACGAGCCCCCCATCGCTGCGCGATCCCTATCGGAGACCGTGATCGGTGGTGTGCCGATGGCCGTCGCCATCGTGGGCATCGACGTCGATGTCGGCACCAGGACGCGTCCTGCGGTTGTCGCCATCGCCCGGTCGACCGATCTCCCGGGGAGTGGGTTGAGCGGGGCGCTGGTGCTGTCTCTCGGTGTGGGTGCACTGCTCGCGGTGGCTCTCGCCGCATGGTTGGCGCGATCGAACGGCAAGGCCGTCGACGAACTGGCGCTGGCTGCTCAGACCCTTGCGGGTGGCGAGTTCGCCGTCCGTGCCCCCGAGTCGGGAGTTGACGAGGTGGCCGATCTGGGCCGGGCATTCAACGAGATGGCGTCGCGGCTGGAAGAAGGCCGCGTTCGCGAGCGCGAGTTCCTGTTGAGTGTCTCCCACGATCTGCGAACCCCGCTGACGACGATTCGCGGATACGGAGAAGCGCTTGCTGAGGATGACGTGCCGGCGGACGACCTGCGGCGAGTCGGGGGAGTGATTGGTGCCCAGGCGCAGCGCCTCGGAAGGCTCGTCGAGGACCTGATGACCCTGGGTCGGCTGGAGGCGGGTCACTTCACCGTTCACCGCGAGGAGGTGGACCTGGCTGCCCACGTCCGGGAGCTCCTCGTCCCCTTCGCCGATCGTGCCAAGCCGGCCGGTCTCCGCATGAGCGTCGCCGTCGATGAGGTCGGCGTCGTCACAACCGATCCCGACCGGGTGGGCCAAGTCGTGGGCAACCTCGTGGAGAACGCTCTCCGCCACACACCCGAGGGAGGCACGATCTCTGCTCGACTCGGCCCGGCAGCCGACGGGGTCGAGTTCTCGGTGACCGACACCGGGCCCGGCATCGAGGCCGAGGAGCTCGATCGCATATTCGATCGCCGCTACGTGGCGGACCGGCATCGGCCCTTGCGTCCTGAGGGCTCCGGTCTCGGCCTCGCCATCACCAGACAGCTGGTGGTGCTGCTCGGGGGAACCCTCGACGTGGCGAGTACCCCCGGGACGGGTTCGACGTTCTCGGTTCGGCTGCCGCGTCAGTAGCGTGCCGCCGATGAAGAGGGTCCTCGTCAGCCTCGTGCTCATTGTGTGCCTTGCCGGCTGTGCGGAGAGCGGCCTCGTCGGTGCAGACTTGTTTGGCCAGCGGTGTGCCTCCTGCCACGGGGCCGAGGGTGCCGGTGGCATCGGCCCGGCCATCGATGGATCGTCCGCCGCGGTGGATCTGGTCGACGATCAACTCGAGGGCGTGATCAGGGTGGGGCCCGGGTCCATGCCTTCGTTCGACACGTTGACAGACGAGCAGATCCAGTCGCTGGTCGACCACATTCGGGTGCTCCAGTCGGGACCGTGACCCCAGGAACGTCGTCACCCCTACGATGCCGCCATGCCGACGATCCTCGACGAGATCCTTGCTGCAACGGCGTCCCGCCTCGAGCTGAGCCCGGTCGTGGTGGAACGGGCCGAAGCGCTGTCCGGCCGGCCCCCACCGTCGTTCCGGGATGCCCTTGCCGCCCCCGGCCTTTCCGTCATCGCCGAGATCAAACGGAGATCGCCATCGGCCGGAGCCCTTGCACCCGACATCGATCCCGTGGCCAGGGCCTCTGCCTATGCCGCCGGTGGGGCAGCCGCAGTGTCGGTGCTCACCGAGCCGGACTTCTTCGGCGGCAGTATCGAGGACATGCTCGTCGTGGCCGAGTCGGTGTCGATTCCCGTGCTCCGCAAGGACTTCATCCTCGCTCCCGAGCAGATCTGGGAGGCCCGGGCATGGGGAGCGGCTGCCGTCCTGCTGATCGTTGCCGCGCTCGACGATGCCGGCCTGAGCTTGCTGATCGACGAGGCCCGGGAGGCCGGCCTCGATGCCCTCGTGGAGGTGCACACGCCCGAGGAGGCCCACCGCGCTCGTGATGCGGGCGCCTCCATCGTCGGAGTCAACAATCGTGACCTCTCCACCTTCGAACCCGACCTTGCAGTCGCTGAGACCATCGCTCCGCTCCTCGATGGGGTCGTGACCGTCGCCGAGTCGGGGATCTCGAGCGCAGCGGGAGCGTCCCGCATGGCTGCTGCTGGGTACGACGCGATCCTCGTAGGTGAAGCCCTCGTCACCGTGCCTGAGCCGGGGGGGCTGATCGAGGAGCTCAGAGGGACGGCGACATGAGCTGGGTGAAGGTCTGCGGGTTGACCCGACGCGACGACGTAGAGGCCGCAGTCGACTCCGGCGCTGACGCCGTGGGGTTCGTTCTTGCTCCCGATTCGCCGCGTCGCGTGGACCTGGACACGGCCCGA
>JABDIW010000030.1 GCA_013003515.1 Acidimicrobiia bacterium | reverse complement strand
GCTCAGCAGTTCGAGGAGGGCGTCTTCATCGAGCAGACGATCTACGACGAGCTGACGATCTTCGCCATCACCGAGCCCGACTGGACCGACGTCGACGAGCTGCTCGAGGATCTCGCCGACGAGTTCGGTCTCCGTATCGCCCTGGCCGATCTGGACGGCGGCGTCATCGCCGACACCGAGCCCGGCAGTGACCTTCCGGGAGCCCCGGTTGCCTTCATCGACCCCGCCAACCCGTTGATCGATTTCGATCCGGTCGCGAGCGCCGTTGTCAGCGAGATCGACCTGTTCAACAAGGAGAGCAAGGACCTCGGCGACTTCCTCACTGAACGGGGCTTCGATGTCATCTGGTTCACCGACGACTTCGGGTTCACGTTCCCGGTGTGGGATGAGAGTGATCCCGCCGCCAACGCGGCTGTCGAGGAGTGGTTCGAGGAAGCGGGCTTCTTCGCGTTCGACGATCTCGATTCGGCGGAGATCCTCGACGGGCTGGGCTTCTTCGATCCGGTTGGTTTCGCCGAGCCCGCCCTGTTGTACATCGACACCGGCACCGAGTCGGGACTCGCAGCGGTGTTCAGCGGCCGGCTGCTGCTGGCCGTGTTGATCGTTGCTGCGGTTGCGGCACTGGTAACGGTGGTGGTGTCACGCCGGCTGATGCAGCCGATAACGGTGCTGACTTCTGCAGCCCAGGGACTCCAGGCAGGTGACCTGTCGCATCGTGTCGAAGTGGACGAGGGCGGCGAGATCGGCACCCTGGCCTCGGCGTTCAACGACATGGCAGCCTCCCTCGAGGAGAGCGATGAGGTCCGTCGCACCATGACCGCCGACATCGCCCACGAGTTGCGAACCCCTCTGGCGAACATCCGCGGCTACCTCGAGGCGGCGAAAGACGGAGTGGTGCCTTCGGACGAAGCTCTGGTCGGAACCGTTCACGAAGAAGCGGTCCTCTTGCAGCATCTGGTGGAGGACCTCGAAACGCTCACCCAGGCCGATGCGGGAAGGCTGTCGCTCGACGTTGCGCTCACTGGAGTGGGGGAGATCCTCACGCAGGTGGTCGACGCACATCATGCCCGTGCCGATGGAGTGTCTCTCGAAGCCATCGATGACGCGGCCGGTGCCACCGTGTTGGTCGATCCGATGCGGATGCGCCAGGCGATCGGCAACTTCATCGACAACGCCCTCCGTCACACACCCGCAGGTGGGGCGGTCACCGTTTCCGGCCGCTCCCAGAACGGTTCCGTGGTCATCACCGTGGTCGACACCGGCGAGGGCATCGACCCGGAGCACCTGCCCCACGTGTTCGACCGCTTCTATCGGGCCGACCCCTCCCGCACCCGATCCACCGGTGGCAGCGGCCTCGGCATGGCCATCGCCCGCCACATCGTCGAAGCCCACGGCGGCTCCGTGTCGGCGGCCAGCTCGCCCGGCCAGGGAACGATCATCACCGTGGAGCTCCCAAAGGCCGATTGACCGATGGAGTTGGTCAAGGACACCTCTTGTCCGGCCGACGAAGAACGGGGTAGCTGGCCCCTACCCTTCTCCCCATGTCACGACCCACCATCGCCATCCTCGGAGCAGGATCCCTCGGCGAGATCTTCGCCCGGGGTCTGATCCGCGCCGGCTGGGAGCCATCAGACATCGTCATGGCGGCTCGCCGCGAAGAACGGGCGAGGGAGGCCGCCGAGCACACCGGTGTGGAGACCCTCCTCGATGCTGCGCTGGCAGCGACTGGACGCGACGTCGTGATCGTCGCCGTGAAGCCAAAGGACGTTCACACCCTGCTCGACTCCTGCGGCGAGACGATCACATCGGATCAGTTGGTGATCTCACTGGCGGCCGGTGTCCCGCTGTCCGTGTTCGAGGACGCCATGCCGAGCGTTCCGGTGGTCCGAGCCATGCCCAACACGCCTGCAGCCGTCGACGAGGGGATGACCGCCTACTGCGCGGGCTCCCACGCCGACGAATCGGCCATGGCCCGAGCCGACGAGGTGCTGCGTGCCGTCGGCAAAACGATGCAGCTGTCGGAGGATCTCCTCGATGCCGTCACCGCCGTGTCCGGAACCGGCCCGGCCTACATCTTCCTTCTCGCCGAGGCGATCGGTGAGGCAGCGGTTCGGGAGGGTCTGCCCCGCGATGCGGCCGAGCAGCTCGTAGAGCAAACCCTGCGCGGTGCGGGGATCCTGTTGTCCGAGTCGCACAAGAGCCCCGTCGAACTGCGTGCCCAGGTGACCTCGCCGGGAGGAACAACCGCTGCGGCCATGCACATCCTGGAGGAAGGTGGTTTTCGCGCTCTCGTCGAGGACGCCATCCGCGCCGCCGCCCAACGCTCTCGCGACATGGGTGCCTCCGCCGCCGGCACCGACTAGCCCAGAGTCAGCTCCCCGTCACGTACCGTCACTTGCACGGTGTCGCCGTCGGCGAACTCGCCGTCGAGGAGCTTCAGCGCCAACGGATCGGCGATCGCCTTCTGGAGTAGTCGCTTCAAGGGCCGTGCCCCGTAGACGGGGTCGTAGCCATGCTCGGTGAGCCAGTCGGCGCCCTCGTCAGTCAGTTTCAGTTCGATGGAACGGGTGGCGAGCCGGCGTCGTAGCTGGACGAACTGCAGCTCGACGATGCGGCGCAGGTCAACACGGCTCAGGCGGTCGAACACGATGATGTCGTCTACCCGGTTGAGGAACTCGGGTCGGAAGTGGCCGCGCACGGTCTCCATCACCCGGGATTCGACTGCCTCGTTCGGCAGATCGGGGTCGATGAACTCAGACCCCAGGTTCGACGTCATGATCAGCACCGAGTTGGTGAAGTCGACGGTGCGGCCATGTCCGTCGGTGAGTCGGCCGTCGTCGAGCAGCTGCAGCAAGGTGTTGAACACATCGGGGTGCGCCTTCTCGACCTCGTCGAGCAGGATCACCGAATATGGACGGCGCCTCACCGCCTCGGTGAGTTGTCCGCCCTCGTCGTAGCCGACGTAGCCAGGGGGAGCGCCGATCAGACGGCTTACCGAGTGCTTCTCCATGTACTCGGACATGTCGATGCGCACCATGGCTCGCTCGTCGTCGAAGAGGAACTCGGCGAGAGCTCGCGCCAGTTCGGTCTTTCCGACACCGGTGGGACCGAGGAAGATGAACGACCCGATGGGCCGGTTCGGGTCGGCGAGTCCGGCCCGGCTGCGGCGGATGGCGTTGGCGACGGCGGCGACCGCGGCGTCCTGGCCGACCACCCGTTCGTGCAGATGCTCCTCGAGGCGCACCAGCTTGTGCATCTCGCCCTCCATGAGGCGCGACACCGGCACGCCCGTCCAGCGGCTCACCACCTGGGCGACATCCTCTTCGTCGACCTCTTCCTTCAACATGGCGAGGTCGGCCTGGAGCTTGGCCAGCTGGTCCTGGTCCTCACCGAGGCGGGCCTCGAGTTGGGGAAGAGCCCCGTACCGGAGCTCGGCGGCGCGTTCGAGGTCGCCGGCCTTCTCGGCACGCTCCGCATCGGCACGGATGCCCTCGATCTCCTGTTTGGTGGCGCGGATGCCGTCGATTCGCTCCTTCTCGAGCTGCCAGTGGGCGTGGAGACGGTCGAGTTCTTCGCCGAGGTTGGCGAGGTCCTCCTCGATGGTCGCCAGCCGATCGGCAGACGCGGCGTCCGTCTCCTTGGCCAGGGCGTTGCGCTCGATCTCGAACTGACGACGTCGGCGCTCCAGCTCATCGATCTCCTCCGGCATCGAGTCGATCTCGATGCGCAGCCGCGAGGCTGCCTCGTCGACCAGGTCGATGGCCTTGTCGGGCAAGTGGCGGCCCGAGATGTACCGGTCGGAGAGGACTGCTGCCGAGACGATCGCGCTGTCGGTGATGCGTACCCCGTGGTGGACTTCGTAGCGCTCCTTCAGCCCTCGCAGGATGCCGACGGTTTCGTCGACGCTCGGCGCCTCGACCACCACCGGGGCGAACCGTCGCTCCAGGGCGGCGTCCTTCTCGACGTACTTGCGGTATTCGTCGAGGGTCGTGGCGCCGATCATTCGCAGCTCGCCACGGGCGAGCATGGGTTTCAGCATGTTGGAGGCGTCCATGGAGCCCTCTGCAGCACCGGCACCGACGATGGTGTGCATCTCGTCGATGAACGTGATGATGCCCCCCGCGGCGGCTTTGATCTCGTCGAGGGTTGCCTTGAGACGCTCCTCGAACTCGCCCCGGTACTTGGCCCCGGGGACCATCGCGCCGAGGTCGAGGGCGACGAGTCGCTTGCCTTTGAGGCCCTCAGGGATGTCACCGGCGGCGATGCGCTGGGCGAGGCCCTCGGCGATGGCGGTCTTGCCGACGCCGGGCTCGCCGATGAGCACCGGGTTGTTC